>NZ_LWGF01000868.1:0-57329 GCF_001635355.1 Oleiphilus sp. HI0125 | reverse complement strand
TATATTGATAACTACATGACCCCCTACATCGGCAAGCGACCAATAAAAGAAATCACCGCACCAGAATTATTGGCGGTTTTACGCCGAAAGGAATCACAAGGTTATATTGAAACCGCAAACCGCATGAAGCAGATCGCCGGGCAAATATTCAGATATGGCATCGCCACTGGCAGAGCCGAGCGCGATCCATCGCGCGATCTTGTTGGTGCATTGGCTAAACCAAAAGAGAAACACTTAGCCTCAATAACAAAACCATCGGAAGTGAAAGTATTACTTAATGCCATTGATAGTTTTCAAGGATCTAAGGTCGTTGAAGTCGCACTTAAGTTATCGCCATTACTATTTGTGCGCCCTACTGAATTACGCCACATGGAATGGGACGAACTAGATCTTGATGATGGCCTTTGGTCCATTCCCGCCGAAAAAATGAAACTACGCGAGCCGCACTTAGTACCGCTATGTACCCAAGCCATCGCCCTGCTTGAGGAAATACAACCTTTAACTGGCAGAGGTAAATATGTTTTTCCTAATGCACGCGGGCCAAGCAGACCATTAAGTGACAACGGCGTGAGGGTCGCACTTAGAACACTTGGCTTTACGAATGAGCAAATGACGCCGCACGGATTTAGAGCGATGGCGCGAACTATTTTGGACGAAGTTTTATCGTTCCGAGTGGACTGGATCGAGCACCAATTAGCACACGCAGTAAAAGACTCAAATGGTCGAGCATATAACCGCACTACGCACATAGATGATCGCAAAGGAATGATGCAGACATGGGCCGACTATTTGGACAGCCTGAAAAATGATGACAACGTGATCGTTGCGAACTTCAAACACAGAGCATAATAAAAATGATGGAAACACCCTACTTCAATCTATTTGAATTGGCCGAGAAATGGTCCAAAGACTATGACGAGTCAATCACCGTGAAAGACATTCTGAAACTTGGATCGAGCAATAAGCTGGTGATACAACTATCTGCACGAGGACTATTCAGGCACTACAACAATCACCCGGACCTTTTCATAAGTTATGACGAAATCGACTTAGCCGAGCCCGAAGAAACCACTACAGTTGCAGAAATATCGCCAAAGAGATTTGAACCATTGGCCGAGAACATTCTGCAAACTCTTGAAGATCTAAAAGTAACCGATGACACCGTTATCGAGTTTGAAGCCATTCATGTAGATAACACAGACTACAACAGGCAATATGAAAAGCAGCGGATTGGTTTAGAAAAAATGCAGGCCCTATCTGAAAAAATGGGAGCAGAACTTACCGAAAAATTATTCACCACAAAAGACATTGTGAGCGTACAAACGCTATTCAATAAAGCGGGAAAAATACGCTTTTCGTTAGCCGACCTTTACGTCATGGCCGATGAAGTCGCTCGCTACGAAAACAAAAAAGACGGTGTAATGACATTGCCGCAAGCATTATCCGGACTACCTGAATCGATCCAGATTGCCGCCGATGTTTACGAACAATGTTGGCATGACCTACCAAGTGAGATGAAACGTCCATCGAAAAAAGATTTGCATGACTATATTGAATCGCGCCATAAGATTAACCAAAAAAGCGTAATTGATGCGATCATCAAAGTATCAGTAGCCGATGACATGAAACTTGGCGGCAAGCCCGCCGAGAACGAAATAGACGAGTGGAAACTTAAAAAACACCGCTAATTTTGCTTTTGGGTTATACCCTAGAAAAGCCAGTAATGGCGCGACATTCAGATTGGGTCACTACCCAAAACACACTTTGGATCATTACCCAAAGACTCAATCAAAACACCTCAAATCAATAGCGTAATTCCTCGAAAGGCCGCAACTGTTCGTAAACAGCGGCCTATGTTCACCAACAATCGAGGTCGCAATCATGGCAACACCTACCTACCTGATGCGCCAACCCGAAGCCTGCAAGACTTTAGGAATTGGCCGCACCACTTTTTACAACGATATAAACAACGAGCGAATGACGCCCGGCATCGCAGTAACTTCACGCACTAAGGCATGGCCGAGTGATGAGGTCATCGCAGTTCAAAAGGCGCGTATTGCTGGCAAAAGCACAGATGAGATCAAACAGCTGGTGCGGGAGCTAATCGAGAAAAGACAATCGGAGGCGGCATAGCATGAAAAAAACAAACGCCCCGGAGGGCGCAGCGCAAAATAATTCTACATTAGCCCAACGAACTCGACTACTAGCCGAACTCATAGATCGTGACGCACTTGGTGTTACGACCATTTATGCACGCGAACAATTGGACGTAATGAGCCCTGCACCGCGCATCATGGAATTGCGAAAAAGAGGTTTTGAGATCCTAACAATTTGGACCACAGAAGAAACCGCGCAAGGCAATCAACATCGCATCGCACGTTATGTATTAACCAGCACCAACGGAATGAGCATGGAGGCCTGCTAATGAACACGAATATCTTTGATTTTGCTGATGCAGCACGAGCACAGGCGGGACTAATTATCGAACAACCCGAACCTGATGGACAGATTCACCGCGTGCATATTGCAGGCGACAAGCGAGGAACTAAAAACGGCTATTACGTTCTCCACGAATCGCGTAATTGTTTGAGAGCATTTTTTGGAGACTGGAAAACTAATCAAACATTCAAGTGGAACTGTGCAAATTATGAACAAACCACTTTTACCGAGAGACAGCGATTCGACAGAGAGATTGACGCGTATCGTGCGAAGCGTAAAGCCGAGCAAAAACGGGCAGAACGCGAAGCAGCAGACCACGCAGCAACGATTGTAAGCCAGTGCTATGAAGCAGACCCTAATCACCCCTACATAGTCGAAAAAGGCCTGATAACAGCCAATTTAAAGCAGCATGGCGACAACATCGTCATTCCACTATGTGACACAAGAGGAATGATCCATAGCGTGCAGACAATCTATCCTGATGGATCTAAGCGATTCCTAAAGAACGGAGCAATCAAGGGTCACTTTTGGCTATGTGCAGCAGAATCATTACCGAGTGAGGGTCGCTTGTTTATATGCGAGGGCGCAGCAACGGCATTAAGCATATACGCCACCACTGGAGAGCCAGTAGCCGCCGCCATGAACGCAGGTAATCTTGAGGCAGTAGCAATTGCTATAAGACACCGTAAACCTGATTTGGAGGTCATCATCATGGCCGACAATGACCATCATCTTGATTACAACATTGGACTTGAAAAAGCGCGCGATGCAGCTGGCCGAGCAATGTGCCGCTACTTAGTTGCACCAGTGCCGTGCTCACTACCTGATTGCAAGTGCACAGACTTCAATGACGCGATGACCTGCACGGAGGCCGAACTATGAGCCGAACTAATAAAAAAACAGGGGTAACAGAGGTAATCGAGGTAATAGCCCCTGAAAACACTGGACACGAGCCAATTACCCCAACGAAAAACAAAGAGGTAATTAGGGTAACTACAAAGCAAAAAGCAGCCGATATTGTTGCTGGTGAACTAAAGCCAGAATCAATATCACGCCCCTGCTATCGCGTTTATGAACATAAAACGAAAACAGCTGATGGTACTTTCAATGCAGGCACTTGGTTTCATGGAGAGAAAACTCGCGACAATGGCAATCCGGTAAAAACTGATACTTGTATTTGTGGCCCGCTGCATATCATCGCAAGCACCGCCGACAAGCACGGTTCAAATTTTGGCTTACTACTGAAATTAAAAAACCGCCGAGGTGAATGGCGGGAATGGGCCATGCCGATGCACATGCTGGCAACGGATTGTGCAGAGCTACGCCGTGAGTTATTGGATATGGGATTAAAGCTCGACACTAATAATCGACAATCATTGCCGAGATATCTGCAATCGTTTGAACCAATAAAACGCATGACCTCAGCGAGCATAACAGGCTGGCACAATGAAGATCTTTTTATTCTACCGACCCGAAACATTGGTCATGGCGATGCGATATTCCAAAGCGAATATGCAACGTATGACGATTATGTTGTCAGCGGCACGCTTGAACAATGGCAACAATCTATTGGTGCACTGATGACGGGAAACCCGCTTTTACAGCTGGCAATCGGAGCCGCACTATCTGGACCCCTGCTCTACCTGATAAAACGACAAGGCGGAGGTTTTCACTTTTATGGTGACTCCAGCACTGGCAAGACAACATTGGTCGAAGCGTCATGCTCAGTATGGGGTCATGGAGAGGATTTTAAACGCACATGGCGCAGCACCGGAAACGGACTTGAGGGCATCGCAGAGCAGCGCAACGACACCGCATTGATACTTGATGAACTTGGCGAAGCAGATCCGCGAGAGGTAGGAAATATTGTCTACTCACTTGGCAACGGAACAGGCAAAAGCCGAGCTAATCGCAGCGGAAATGCGCGACCTGCAAAACGATGGAGATTGATATTTATATCAACTGGCGAGCGTACATTGGCCGACATAATGAACGATGCAGGCAAGCGTAAACAGGCGGGTCAGGAATTACGATTTATCGAATTAAGCGCAAACCGCGCACATGGTTGTTGGGATAGCCTGCACCAGATGGAGGACGGAGCAAAACTATCAGATGCGATCAAGAACGCGTGCAGAGCTCACTACGGCACGTTAGGGCCTGCTTTTATTTCTGCACTGATATCTGATGACCTAAGCGATCTTAGCACCTCAGTAAACCTTATACGCGATTCAATGACCCCTGATGGAGGACAGGAACAACGAGCAGCAGAGCGATTCGCTATTGTTGCCACAGCATTAGAACTTGCCGCCAAGTATGAATTGCTACCGCTAAAGATGGGCGAGCCTACCGCAACCATGATCGAGTTGTTTAATCATTGGCGACAACATCGGCAAAACAAAAACGCAGAAACTAGCGCGATCATCGAGCAGATTGCAGATTTTATAAGTCGCAATGGAGATACCATGTTTTCAAACATTGATGACAGTTCGCATGACTACCCTATCCGGGATCGAGCAGGCTGGTGGAGAGATGAAAACGGACAACGTATCTGGATCTTTACGAGCGAGGGACTTAAACGCGCAGCCAACTGCACTAATATCAACCGCATCATCAAAGCATTGAATGATACTAATTTGATTGCAGTGCACGACATTGGCAAGAGCTCAAAGGCAACAACAATTCAAGGATCGACAAAACGCCTATATCACATCGCAAGCATTGATAAAGGGGAAGCATGAACGCCGCCGAATATTTAGCATAAGCATTACGACAAGCGCAGGCTACCAATTACCCCGATTACCCCAACGAAAATGGAGAGGTAATCGCTGAAAAGCCAGTAATAACGGGGCCTACAACCTCAATTACCCCGAAAAACAACAAAGTCCAAAGTAGTAACGCAATGACCACCGCATATAAGGTGATGGTCGATGGACACCCGATTGACGTAATTGACACTGCTAACAAAGACCGAGCCGAGTTTAATCAGTCCATGAAAGATAGATTTGGCGACAGATATCAGGGGCTTTATATCAAAGCAGAGGTGAAGTAATGAACAACCACATCGTGCAGATCAAACATCAAGAGCAGATCCGAGCTGCAATCCGAAAGGTCGAACACGCGATTAAGTTTGCACCTTGGGATAGAAAAACTAGATAATTAAGAATCTAAAATAGGAAGTAATAGAATGGCAAAAATACAATTATCACAACGGATGTACAGCATCTTAGATATTTCTAGGCTTCTCAAAAGCGGCGAGCTATCTATTCAGCCAAAATACCAACGAAGAAGAACAGCTTGGCCTATCAATGCAAAGACTGCTTTGCTGGACACAATACTCAATAACTTTCCTTTACCCCCTATATATCTTAGAGATTATGTAGATGATTCAGGTAAAAGGAGAAAAGAGATAATCGATGGTCAGCAGAGAATATCTACCATTATTGAGTTCTATGATAACGAGTTTACATTATCAAAAAATATATTTGATGAAGACTTTTATGGTCGCACTTTTAGCGAGCTTCCATACGAAGAACAACAAATGATAGAAGATTTTGAGATTTCCTTTATTTCGATTAGAGGCGCATCAGATAGCGATATTATATCCATTTTCTCAAGACTAAACTCATTTAGCTTGCCTTTGAATGGCCAGGAAAAGTTGAACTCGTTGTATGCAGGCGAGATTAAAAGATTAATTTATGATTTGGCATCAGAGTACAATACATTCTGGACAGAATTCAAAATCCTAACCCCTGCTGTGATTGCAAGAATGGCTGACGCAGGATTAGTTTCAGATATTTTATACACTGTAATTTATGGAAGAAAGTCTGCCAGTTCAAAGCTAATTGAAAAAATGTATAAAGAATTTGATGATGAGTTTCCGCAAAAACATGAGTTTGAAAAGAACTTTAATCAAACAATTAGCATGATGGGCATGCTCTTTGAATCAAATCATATAAGAAATGTTTTTAAACCTAAGTTTATGTTTTATTCATTATTCTTAGTTATATATGCCCGCCTATTTGGTTTTACAGGCGCTGAAAAAGAAAAGACTGGAAAGATCGATATAGAAAAAACAAAAGTCCAGATGGAAGAGTTTTGCGTTCAGTATTTACAGGCGGATTTTGATCCTGCTATGAAGGCTAAGTTTAAACAAGCAACCGGAAACGTAGCACAAAGAGAGTTTAGGCATGAGGAAATTTCTAAGCTGGTAGTTTAGTATGCCTTACTCATTAACGAAAATATTCAATTCTTTCAAGGCTGATGTGGAAGAGCTTGAAAGAATTGTTCATGCACTTTCTTCACAGCCTGAAAGCATTGAAAGGGATACCCATATAGAAGGTTGCTTTATTAGGCTAGTGGTAAGTTGGGAGTGCTTTGTAGAAGAGTATTTTTTGCGCTGCATGTGTACTGCAAACACTAGAAGCAATAGATTAATTAGACCGCACGGCTCATCATCCCGAAATGTAAACGAAGCATTTAAAAAAATAAATAAACATAGAAAAGATAGAGATAAAGAGTTTACTGATTGGTTAGACTCAAAATTGCTTCAACAGAGAATAGACGATTACTTTAGAAGAAATTCAAGAGTCCAAAATATTTGTGAATCTCCTGACAAAATGTATGAGTTGCGAGTGATAAGAAATGCTATCGCACACCGATCACCATCAGCCATTGCAAAATTTGAAAAGCATGTAAAAGACCAAATGGGTTATTTGGCTGCATTAAACCCAACAATGGCTTCCTTGCTTATTCAACAAAAGAGAAATAGTAACGATTTAATATTCACTATTCTCTCACGATATTTTTATTCTCTTGCTGATAGGTTAACTAAGTAGTGCGCCTAACAAGTTTGTGCACAGTAGTTAATTTCCGTTACAACTTTTGCCATTGCTTCGCAAAGGTTCCACTACAGTCAAGCTTATGACAAAGAGTTAATAACGTGTGCTTTACCGATTAAACCCGACGAAGGTTCTCGTGACTCTCGAGAGCTTCCTCTTTCGCTTTTGTCTATTTGCGCACCAAAGTCTTAGGCTGTTTGATCAAGAGTAAATAATCCGAATCTCTATATTTCACTCAATCCCAACACGCATCGATAACCCAAGTCGATCCAAGTATTGTGCATAACAGACACAACATTACGGGATCGTTTGACGATCATATTGATTGCTAAAGTACACAACGTATTGATCACAAGAAGACAGGGGCGGAGGGTCGCGCGAATTATCAATAAGTGCAGACCGGACCCCATATAATCACGCAAACGAAATGAGTAAAAAACATTTCCGATATCAAATTCTGAAAGCCCCACTAGTTTGAAGTCTCACTTTCTCGATCTCTATTTTTAGCTGGGAGCAACCATAGGCAGGGGGGATAGCCCCAAAATATAAAAGTCGCCCTACTACCTATCACCATATAAATACACGTTAGCTATTGGTGAGTTCTCGCGCGCGCGCGAGACAGGGGGTAAAAACTCAGAGTTATGATTTGAATGAAACTCAGATAGGCGCAGAAAACTAAACCATCTTCTTTGGCATATCCCCCCGTCCAACAACCTACAAATAGAGGCACTTTTAGTGGCGTAATTAAGAACACAAAAAAATAATCTTAATAAAAACAATGCTCTTGACGCACTATTCAGGGGACGCCATCTCCACCAAACAAGCATAAGCCCCTGTATCCACGGGGGTTGAGCTTTCCTCACGTCAGAATGTCACACAAGCTGTCACACAGCTAGGACGTTTGACTATGCAACTGCCCTACACTATCGTGCGCCACGGAGCGCTCTACTAAAATCGACGCCTACACTCTTGCTTCCTTCGATTATCCCTTCGCATCTCTAGCGAGCGAGCAGCTCTCCGCTATGTAGTCCTATTAAATGAGTCAGTGGATCGAATGACCGTAAGACGAGCAAAACTAGAAGAAATACGCCAAGCAGCTAGGGTTTGGCTTCAACGTAATATCGAACATAACACCGTAGTAGAAGCACCTAAGGCACCAGCAGAAAACACACATGACTTAGAGGTTGTGGGGTTAGAACGGGAGGATAAGAGCGCTAGCATCAAGGACTCGCAAGACATCGTCGATGAACGCCAGCACGAAATGATGTTCAGCAGCGACTGTAAATACTTGAATCAGGAATTCACACTCCAAGTAACCCTAGAAGAGAATAAGGTCTTAGCATACTACCATGCCCAAGCTAACGTAGCATTCCATAAACACAGACTTGAGCCGACCGCCGACTTCGCAGCAATACCACCAATAAGCGAACGCGCGGCATCAGAGCTAATAAGCAGCCTAATTGAGAAGTATCTCAAAGAGAAGAAAAGAGAAGTCGCAGCTCAGAATTACGGAGAATAGCTGCAATTACGTGAACAATTACTATGGTGATCAGATCTGCGCTAGTTGCAAATAAGTTTGGGGGTTCGAAGGTGCCTCTTGTCTTCGAACCCTTATTTCAGTTCTCAAGCGGCATCAGTTTTTGCGATCTTGCACGCTAAGTCGTACAGCTCTTCAAGCTCAATATTATTACGATAATTAGCCTGAAACTTGTTATGAAAAAAAACACTGATACTAGCCTTGGGCGTGCTTAGAACAAACGTATAACCATCAAAACTCATTTCAAGCGTTAGACCAGAATAGAAGTACCGGCCGCTCTTCTGCTCGCCGTGCTGTCTAACTTTTTCTGCAGCTAGTAAGAGTTTTCTTACCTCAATACGGTTTTCCACTGCGACTCTCCAATTAAGCATTCCATTAAGCTACTTAGGAAGGGCTCAAATGGATTCAAGACCAAAGCACGTTATACATATATAAAGTAATCGGCTGTGTTTTTACTCTCGTAGGTTTTATTGAAAAAAACAGAGTAAGATCGATGAGTAACCACGCACGCATTCAAACATTTGGCTTCGCAGGCCTGATCCCATTCATAGGCTTCAGCCTTACGATTTGGTTCGTCCCTCAAGAATCAGCAGACTCCCTGCTCGATTTCTTCCTGTCTTACTCCGTTGTCATTCTGTCTTTTTTAGCAGGTTTACTTTGGGCAATACCCGTCGTGATCGGCTCGAACTTGCGCCAGAACGGCATACTTCTCAATACGGGCATCGTTTTTAGTTTATTAGCATGGGCTAGCACAATTTTTAAACCCGCCTTACAGAGTGCGATCTTGGGCCTCAGTTTTATTGCCTTACGCTCTGTCGAGAAGAAGTTTTGCGATCATTTGTACGAAACCATGTTCGCGGTTTTGCGAGACAGACTAACAATCGTCGTCACCTTGGCACACTTATCAGCGTTCTCTTACGCCGTATTCTTAGGTTATTAAACTAGATAGGAAAATGACTATGAAGATTTCATACGAAGAGCTCGGACAATTAGAGCCCATTGAAAAAGTGATCATTCAATCAGTTGATTTGTCGCTTTATAGGGTGATGATTGAGCATCAAGGAGAGACTTATTACTTGGTCGATGGTAGTCAAATACAAACTTACCGAAGCCTTCAAGCCGCCAAAACAGCACTTAGCTTGCTGCGAATCATAAAGCTAGTGCTGCAGCACACGAGCGCCTATGACGAAATGATCGGACACCCTGAAAAGGGCTCTAACCTAATGGAGATTAAATTAGAGCACCTACACTTCGACACGCAGTCACGGGCTAATTAACAGTCTCTAAATAAACAAGGTGATAGCTATGATCAAATGCTTGCTCCCCGGATAACTTGTTCGTTGATGAGCCAAGGTTGCATACGCTCATCTTCCAATAGCTTCACTTTGAACAAGTTATAATCCACACTCTCCATTTCAATCACCGAAAATGAACTACGTGTGCCACCACTAGATGTCTCTTGGAATAGCGTTGTCATGTAGTAACTTCACCTTGTTTTACCTCAAACTCTATATTTAAGGGGTAGCCGTCGTCATTGGCGGAGGTTGATCGCCAACGAGACGCCATCTTAAATTTCATCGCACCAACTTCGTAGCGCCCTGGAGGCAAATCATTAATCGCAATATATGCATCAGAACTATTTGAGAACCATACATCGAAATTAATATCACTCGTTTCACCCAGAGATCGAACATCAAACTTCCACGTTCGACTCCAAGATTCCATTGAGGAGTTTTCATGTGATTTGGGGATAACTAGCAGCGTGCTATTTTGATGATACGGTGCAATTTGAATACTGCTACACGCAGACAGAGAGAGGATGAAAAATACAAAAACCAAACAGCGATACATCTTGGATTTTCCCGATCATTATGATTTTTTTTTGTCGTTAGCTACACAGTTAGCTGTGTAGCCAGCTCGGTATTAAGCTATCTCAAGATGATGTTACATATTAATATTCGATTCAAATAAACAATTATTTAGAAGAATCGAGTATAAGCAAAGCGGATATTGTATCCCTCGGTTTGATCTACAATGGGGCTATAGGTAATTGAATTTGAGTACCAAATATATCCCAGATCTAGGCGCGTAAAACCACCAAATAATATGGGGGTAGAGAAGTTTAAATCGGCACGATAATTCCAACCCGATCGCCCTTCATAACGCCCACGCTCAAGCGTCGCTTCGTTCTGCTCAACACCATAATAGTAATCGACAAGCTTTTGGTTCAGGTAATGAGCAGATACTTCCGGTACAAAGAAGAACGGGCCTTTATTGAATTGTCTTGATAACTGAATACTCGTCTCTGAGCCTTTATGGTGAGATAAGGTGTCGTGCATATATTCTAATTCGAGGCGGGCAATATCTTCTCGCTGCAAGCCCAAACTAAAACCTCCATCTAGTGAACGATCGCGGTCTTTCATACCCTTTAAAAAATCACTGTCGTCCGCGTCGTAACCATCAAACCTAACTGCGAGCTTAGCGTTTGCATCAAATGGGCCGTTCTCATACAGCTCATAACTGACAAAAGGCCCAAGTAAATTAAAACGCTCACCAATATATCCAATACCCGGAATTGGAATGACACGATTACGATCGCCCTTGTAGATACTTTCCGAAAACCCTACACCAATGCCATAAAACCAGCCTTCAGGCTTCGGGCGCTTACCCTCTAATTCAGCAAATGCTGGCAGAGATAAAATTAAAGAGCTAAGCAAGGTAAACACTAGACGCATAAACGATGTTCCATTGAGAAAGAAGTTTGGGAGCATTTTTATACTCTGAGAATTGAAAAAGCGATTCACGCATTCGTTATTATCTCGCGCTCTTTTTTGTATTCCGAGATCGGGTTAACGATGCGAATCTTATACACCAGGACCCAGCGGCCAACCCATGCTTAGCCACAAGCCCAATAAGCATCCCCAGCCAATCAATAAGATGATGCTGTAAGGCAACATCACCGCGGCGATATTACCAATACCAGCTTCTTTGTCATATTTCTGAGCAAAGGCCACCACTATCCCAAAGTACGGCATTAAAGGGGTGATAATGTTAGTCACGGAATCCCCCACACGATAAGCCACTTGCGTCATTTCTGGCGAAATTCCAGAAAGCATTAACATTGGAACAAAGACTGGCGCTAACAACGCCCATTTAGCCGATGCGCTACCAATCAACAAATTGATTGATGCTGTCATTACGATGAAGATCAGCAAAATAGACACAGGGCTAATGCTCAGAGTTTCAAGCCACGCAGCGCCTTTAATCGCTGTAATCATTCCAAGATTGGTCCAACCAAAGTAATTCACGAACTGCGCCGCGAAGAACATCAACACAACGTAGCCCGCCATTGTCGCCATAGTTGATTCCATTGCTTCGATCACGTCTTTGCTTGAAGAGAACTCTTTGACCGTATATCCAAAAATAGCTCCCGCTAAAGCGAAGTAGACAGAAATAATCACGACGATCCCGCCGATAAATGGAGAGACAACAATGCTTCCCGTCTCGGGGTGTCTAAGCGGCGCTGACTCGGGTAGTACAGCCAACAAAACAAGGCCTACAAACACCAAAGTAAACAGACCGACATTGCGTAAGCCTTTGCCATCGAGAGGCCCTGCTTGATCGACTTCAACATCTTCGACTTCTTCTTGGCTTTGTGATTTTTCGAGATAAGGCATCACAATTTTATTGGTCACAATTGTGCCCAAAATGCCGATCAAGAATGTTGAAGCAACCATGAAATAATAGTTCGCCGCAGGAGAGATAAAAGCTTCTTTATCCATTAATTGTGCGGCTTCGGTGGTAATACCCGACAACAATGCATCAATAGGGCCAATTAATAGATTCGCGCTAAAGCCTGCCGAAACGCCCGCAAATGCCGCCGCAATACCCGCTAATGGAGGGCGACCCGCTGCGTAGAACAGCGCACCGGCTAAAGGAATAAGTACAACGTAACCAGAGTCTGCTGCTAAAGAAGATAAAACACCTGCAACGACAACAATAAAAGTTAGCAAACTATCTGGTGCCGCTGAAACCAAACGTCTTAACAAAGTACCCAGTAAACCACTACGCTCAGCAATACCGATACCAAGCATCGCAACCAACACAACACCAACGGGCGCGAAGCTCGTAAAGTTCGTGACAGCCTTGGTTAATATGAGTCGAAGCCCTTCTCCCGATAGAAGACTTACTGCCTCGATCGTTTTGCCGGTCACAGGATTCTCAGCACTTACGCCAATCCAAGCCATGATGGCGGATAGCACAACGACAAATAAGGTCAGTAAAACAAATAGCCAAGTTGGGTGAGGCATTTTATTCCCTACCCGTTCGATGGCGTTTAGCATGCGAATCACTGGAGTAACTTCGCTCATTCGGACTTCCTCAAGCCTCCACTAGGCTTATGACTTGGTGAAAAGTTGACCAAATTAGCATAGTAGAAATGGCTAAATTTGATACAAATCAAGTCAGAAATGGCTAAATTTGATACAAATTAAGTCAGAAATGGCTTAGTGAATCGTGAGAGTGAACAAATGCAAATCGGGCGATTAGGCGTCCATAAACTGAAGCTTGGCCAAGCGCGAATATAGCTCTGAAGAGGCGAGTAATTGATCATGCGTGCCTTGTGCAACAATCTGGCCTTGATCAAAAACCAGTATCCGATCGACATGTTTAATCGTTGAAAGTCGGTGCGCAATAATTAAGGTCGTGCGATTTTCGGTTAACTCATCAATCGCTTGCTGAACGTGATATTCGCTTTCAGAATCAAGCGCACTTGTCGCCTCATCTAACAAAAGAATATCCGGATCTTTCAGTACGGCGCGCGCAATCGCAACACGCTGCTTTTGACCACCCGATAAGCGAGTGCCTTGCTCACCGAGATAGCTATCGTAGCCTTTAGGCAATGCTTCGATAAATTCATGCGCATGCGCAGCTAGGGCTGCGGCTTCTATATCTTTTTGAGAGGCATCCTCGTTGCCATACGCAATATTATGCTTAATCGTGGAAGAGAACATCACAGGCTGCTGCGAAACAATCCCTAGTCGCTTACGCAGCGCCTCAGTAGACACATCGTGAACAGATTGCCCAAATACTGACACGCAGCCTTCATTAATATCGTAAAAGCGCTGCAGCAACTCAAATATTGTTGATTTACCAGCACCAGATGGCCCAACTAGCGCCACGCGCTCCCCTTCTCGAATACTAAAGCTGACTTGATCTAAAGCTTTTACTTGAGGTCTAGCGGGGTATGAAAAAGTAACGCCATCAAATTGAATCACTGAAGCATTACTCGCCGGAAACATATCAGTACCCGACTGATAAGGAATAAGCGACTCCACAGACAGCAACTCCAAAAGGCGCTCTGTCGCACCAACGGCGCGTTGCAATTCACCATATACCTCGGAGATCGTCGCCACAGCACCGGCCATCATCAAGGCATAAAAAATAAAAGCTGCCAATTCACCACCGGTCATCGCACCGGCCAGCATGTCACTGCCGCCAACCCATATCAGAGAACTTATCGCTACAAACACCAGCAGTATCACTGTCGCAATCAGAAGCGCTCGCTGACGAATACGTTTTCGCGCGACGGAAAAAGCGAGTTCGACTTCTTTATCAAAGGCCGCACGCTCATAATTTTCACGCGTAAAACCCTGCACCGTTTTTATGTTGCGTACAATCTCACCTGCATAAGAGCCAACGTCTGCAATCGAATCTTGGCTAGCACGCGACAATTTTCGAACACGTCTGCCAAACATCAGAATAGGTAGCAAAACAAGTGGCACACCAACCAACACCAACAAGCTCAACTTCAAGTTGGTATAGAGCAACAGAATAAGTGAGCCAACAAAAGTGAGTGCGCTGCGCAGCGCCATCGAAAAAGAAGAGCCAATAATATTTTGCAGCAAACTGGTATCAGTCGTGAGACGAGACATGATCTCGCCACTACGATTCTCTTCAAAATAGGACGGATGTAATGATACTAAGTGTGAAAATACAGCAGATCGCAAATCTGCTGTCACGCGCTCCCCTAACCAAGAGACCAAATAAAATCGCGCATAGGTACCAACAGCCATCAATAGCGATAGCAAAAATACAAGCTGCACGGTATCGGACAAACCATCTAGAGAGTTAGCCACCAAGCCATCATCGACCAATAGGCGCACACCCTGCCCTATTGATAAGGTAATCGCTGCGGTAAAAATTAACGCGATACTGGCACCAACTAATGTCCACTTGTAGGGACGCATAAAGGCCCATAATTTAAGTAAGACACTCAATGACTTCTTCGGTGCTTTTTGGTTTGCCATATAAAAATTTGCTTAGAGACGATTAGGAAGAAAAGAATAGTACGAAGATAGTTGAAGGATGGGAACACAAATAAAAAAGCGGGCGCACTCAGGGTTGTATGTACGCCCGAACTACTGAACTCATAAACATCTAACCTTATAGCATCAATTCATCCATATCATGCTCATTGAGATCTAGATCCGATGCATTCAAGGTAAAGTCCTGATCAAAAAATCTCAAAATCAAACTAAATAAACTCATCGCAGTTACCTCATTTAATCAATAAGTTTCACTAACTTTGCGCAATGTAATATTGATACTGCGTCTACAACTGCAAGGCATTAGCCTTCATATAGTTCCATATTGGAACCTTGACTCACAATATAGGTTCTAAAATGGAACTTTTCAACCTATAATTTACGAAATTGAACAATTAATACTCTGATTTCACTAAGAGAAGCATCTATGAAGTGGGAAGACGTCGATTCGCAAAACTGTTCTATGGCTCGTGGTCTAGCTATTTTTGGCGACCGCTGGACGCTGCTAATTATTCGCGAGTGCTTCCGTCGAGTTAGGCGTTTTTCAGATTTTCAAAAGTCCTTAGGCATCACCAAACACCGCTTATCTGATCGACTTACAAGACTCGTTGATGAAGGCATACTCACCAAAGTTCCTTACGATGACTCTGCAAAGCGATTCGAATACCGTTTAACCGACAAAGGCTTAGAGCTCTATCCCATTCTGATGAGCGTTGCGCTCTGGGGAGATAAGTGGCTTTCAGACGAAGACGGAGCGCCCGTTATTTATCGACATAAATCATGCGGAGAGATCACTCAACCAAAATTTGTGTGCGATTGTTGTGGCGACGACATTCACGCAAGAGACATCGATGCGCTTGCAGGGCCAGGAGTGACCAAAAAACTAACCTCTAATATCAAGGCTTAAGGCTGATTATTTTTTAGACAAATGACCTAACTCAAGCAAAGCATGTTATTCACTTGAGCAATCAAAGGGGCACTGCTCCAATAGATTAGAAAGTTAGCAACAATTTAATTGATATAACTTTCGTGCTTAAAATAGTGACCAGTTCTCTGCAAGATGCTCATGCTTCTTCCGGCATAATTTCTAAAGCTTGGCTTCGAGACATTCGTTTATCCGAAGTTCTCGTCATCGCTACCATCTACGTTGTTTTTGCACGACTAGGACAAACATTCGCTATTGAGCCCTCCAATGTAACGCCCGTTTGGATACCTTCTGGCGTGCTGATGGCAGTAGCCTTACGATACGGCCCCCACATATGGCCAGGCGTTTTCTTAGGTGCGTTTTTAGGAAACATTTGGGCTTATTTTTCCACTAAATCATTCTCTACCATATTTAATGCGATTGCCTCTGCGTCGATGAATGGTTTGGGCGATGTCATCAGCATTGTTGTGGCCGCGGAGTTAATAAGACATTTTGCAAGAAGCGAAGAAATCCTCGCCTCGCAACGCACACTTGCCTATTACTTATTCTACGGTGCGATACTCGGCCCATTTGCGAGCGCCCTGTTTGGTAGCTCTGGTTTATAGCTCTTCAACCACATAAGTAGCGAAACATATGCAGAAGTGTTGCTAACATGGTTTATGGGCGATAGCGTGGGCGTTTTAATATTTACGCCTTTCGTATTGTCTTGGTTATACGCAGAACCACGTTTCAATACTTCTGCAAAGCTTGCCCTGCTAGGGGCAACACTCTACAGCCTACTGCTAGCCGCACTGGTATTTGATGTGCTTCAAGTAAAATGGCACCTAGATTATGGAATCTTCGCGCTAGTGCCATTTCTCGTTGCCATTTTGTTCCGCTATGGGCAGCGACTTATTTTTACAGTACAAGTTGCTGTACTTTCGCTGGCGGTCATCGCGACTTGGTCTGGTTCAGGGCCTTTTGTCGCGGCCACAACATGGGAAAGTCTCATTCAATTGCAGAGCTTTGCTGCAGCCTTTTCGATCATCTTGTTTCTAGTCGCCATTTTAAATTTAGAAAAAAGCTCGAACGAAGCTTATTTAGAAAACGTACTAAAAAGCTAGAAGAGTTATACAGGAAAGATGCCCTAACAGGCCTTTGGAATCGCTATCGTATTAAAGAATTTCTACACCTTGAGCTTGAGCGACTCAAACGCGATCACATGCCATTCGGAGTACTTTTTATAGATATCAATGATTTTAAAATCATCAATGATACGCATGGTCATCTAGAAGGTGATCGTATTCTCTGCGAGTTATCAGAGCTAATATTGCACAACGTCAGAGAGATTGATGTTGCTGGTCGATGGGGTGGTGAAGAATTTATCATCATTTCAAGCAACACCAATCAAGACAATATCCGGGTTATTGCAAACAAACTCTTATCCGAGGTAAGAAAAAATGATTTCGGTTTACCCGAAAAAGTGACTATAAGTATTGGAGGAACGATTGGTCAGCATGATGACACTGAGTTGAGCATCATCAATAAGGCTGACCAAGCTTTGTATGAGTCAAAATACTGCGGGAAAAATACTGCGTCGTTTGAATTTACTAAGCCGCGCTAGCGATGCGAAGTATCTCTCGATACCCTCCCGTATCAACACAGGATTCTGGTTTGTCTTGATAAAAGCCACGCTCTTTCAAAACATGATGCAAGCGAGGTAAGTTGTAACTCGGCACGCTCGGCAAGAAATGATGCTCACAGTGGAAGTTCACAAAGTTAGGTGCAAAGAAAGCACGTTCCCACAAAGAAACAATTGTTGTACGCGTCGTATCACGAACATCGTCAGAGGCCAGTGCAGGCATGGCACCATGTTCTGCGATCTGACGGACACGAATAACAAACGGATAAAAAAAGATATAACCAACCCACCACATAAGATACAAAGCTGGATGGCCCAAAGCCGTAAACACAGCAATCCAGAGACCATGCAGCACAATTGCGTCGCGAAAATTGCGCAAAGTAACACCATCGCCTTTTTGAACGCTATCTTGATTGACCCCTAATGAAACGGCATTACCAGCACGATTAGGCATGACATAAAACAACACACCATAGAGCATTTTTAGTCCAGAAAAACCCGTAAAATCGCGCAATATTTTGCGACGTAAGCTACTCCCAGTTACTGGGTATTGTTTGATATTACCGACGTCTGGGTCGTCATCCGTACCCGTTTTGGAGTGGTGAATAAGATGGTAAGTGCGGTAAAACTCTAGGGGTACCAGCATGGTCATCCCCGCAAACCAATGCCCAAAGAAACGATTCATCCAAAGCTTGCTAAAGAAACCTTGGTGACCACACTCATGCATCAAGATGCCTAGGCCTAACTGGCGGCCGCCTAAAACAAATAAGGCAGCAAGTTTAAATAACCAATGAACCTCTGCTGCAAAGACTACAAAACAGGCAGCAATAACGGCCCAATTGACTGCAAACATCCAAAGCGCATGCAAGTCGTTCGCCTTGCGGAACTCTTTGAGTTCTTCGGAATTTAAAAACTGTTTGTAACTAAGCTTCGACATCTAAACACCCAATTCTTTTTGTTCTAGGTAAAGATGGCCCGCAGGGGCGCTTACTCTACGCTAGTAATCTGATTATCGTCATCAACAAATACAGCTTTTGGCTGATGCGCTGCACTCTCAGATGCATCGAGATAACAATAAGCGATGATGATAATCTTATCGTCAACTTGAGCAAGGCGTGCACATGCGCCATTCAAACAAATCTGGCCAGAACCTTCTTCGCCAAGGATCACATAGGTTTCAAAACGTGCGCCATTGTTAATGTTCACAACTTGCACTTTCTCATGCTCTTCAATGCCACTCGCTGCGAGCAATAAAGGGTCAATAGTGATACTACCAACATAATTTAAGTTGGCGTCTTTTACCGTGGCACGGTGAATTTTCGCTTTGAGTTTTTCAATCCACATTCTTTAATACTCCTTGGAAGACATTCTCGCTAGATAGTTATCTTTCTCTCGATATCTGATGTTATTAGAGGGGTTTAATTAGATTTTTTGACAAACTTCGACTTGAGCATCATCGGGCCTGCGCCCTCCACTTTGCAGTCAATATCATGGTCACCATCAACAAAACGCTTGATCGTGGCTTTGGTGCCCACCTTCAAGGTTGTTGAAGTACCTTTTACTTTGAGGTCTTTCACGAGCGTCACTTTATCGCCTTCAACGAGGTCATTACCGACGGCATCTTTCAGAACAGGAACATCGTCCACTTGATTGGGGTCCCACTCTAAACCGCATTCAGGACAAATCAGTAAAGATCGATCCTGATATACGTATTCAGACTGGCAACTCGGACAGTTAGGTAGTGTCTCTGACATCGTTTTGCGCCTTAGCGAGTTCGTTACGGCGCGCATAATGCCATGATTCTTTTGAATTGTGTATCCGTTCTCAACTAGCCATATCGGCTGTTCTGTTGGGTGAACAGCACAGCTCTACTGCAAATGTCAGAAAGCTAAGAAATTAAGCCAGCTTCAAGCAATTCATGAATAAGCAGTTTCTTTTCTACTTCTTCTTTCTTGCTACTAGTTTCTACTAAGGCCATACGTTCCAAGAAAGGCTTTGCTTGTTCTGAGTGATCGCCATCAGTAAAGGCTTTGAAGAGTGTTTTAAACATTTTCATTTTGTCGCTCTGAAGCGCTTTTAGCTGCTTCAAACAGGCGCCAATTTGAAGTTCTTGCTCCGTAAAATCAGTCCCCAGTGGAAATGCTGGGAACAAGCCGTTCAGACGATAATTCTCGATCACCTGATTGATTGACTCTGGTGTATTCGCCTGAAATTCTGCTGGTATCTGATAACTGGATTCGATCTTACCCGCTGCCTTTGCTTGTTCTAATAGACTTTCTTGAAAGCGTGAATCAGTAATATTCAGCATTGCCTTCATCACTTGAGCATCCGTTTTACCACGCAGATCTGCAACGCCATATTCGGTAATTACGATATCTCTCAAATGACGAGGAATTGTCGTGTGCCCATAATTGAAGACAATATTAGAACTCACTTCCCCTTTGCTCATTCGCGTTGCACGAATCAGCAATATCGAGCGTGCATCAGGCAAGGCGTGCGCCATTGAAACAAAGTTATATTGGCCGCCCACCCCAGAAACAATTTTGCCGTTATCTAATCCATCAGAAACGACCGCGCCATTAAGCGTGGCCATCAATCCCGTGTTGATGAAGCGCGCATGTTTGCGTTGTTCAACCACTAACTCTTCATTCACCATGAGCTGATTCACATGACCAACACCTGTCATGCAGATACTTAACAACTCATCTTGACTCATTTGATGCAGTGCTTCGTAAAAATCTTTCGGCCCAAGGAAGAAGCCGCCATGCATCACGATGCCTTGTTTTAATTGTCTACCTAAGCCTTCCGCTTTTAGCTGTGCAACCAATTCGGTGTCACGGACGCGCTCACCAATTGGCCTATCGTCTAGCGTGACTTGTCCATCACTCCAGTCGACACGCTCATTGAAAATACCAAACCTCTTGGCGCGGGAAACATCGCCCGCATGAATGATGTCGCCAAAGAATCCTACCTCAATCAAGGCATCGAGATGATCAGGCTTCAGTTCTTCGGTCAAACGTCTTTCGTTAATGAGTTTTTGAATGTGAACGTCTTCGTATACTTTTCGCTTCACAATGCCTTGCTGAATCAAATGCAAAAAGCCATTCACAAACATTTCACTCGAACCGTATAAGCCGGTTTTAAAGGGCGTCAGGTCACCAATTTTTTCAACAAGTTGGGCATAACCTGCAATACCTAACTCTGACAATACTTGCTGATATTTTTCAGTGTCGTTGTTACGCAACATACAAGCGTAAACAATCGCGTCACCTAACGAACCAATACCAATTTGCAGCGTACCTCCATCTTTAATCAAGGTGCTCGCATGCATACCAACCGCGAAATCAACGGGCGTGACAGGCATATTCGGCGGCGAAAACAAAGGCGTGTAATAAGCTTCGTTATCGACGATAAAATCGAAATTCTGAGGCGCAATCAGAGCATCATTCAGCATGAAGGGAAGTTTCTGATTTATTTGCGCGACCAGCTTAATGTTGCGTCCTTTCGCTTTCTCTTGTTCGATAAGAGGTAGCAGGTCAACCGTCACATCGGTGTTGCTGCTTAGCGACAAATAAGGTTTGTCTTGATAAACGCCTTGCGATACCTGTTGCGCTAGTAAGTTCGCCCCCATATCAATCATATCGCGCGCAACGTGCGTGTAATTACTCGAAATATAATGCTGCTGCGCATAGTTATTCGCGAGCATGCTTCCGGACTTAAGAAAGAACTCGCAAATTTCGATATTGTCTGGAATCTTCTGGCGCTTCAGATCCTGCACGTAATCAAGCTCTACATACCCCCCAAACAAGCGCTCAAATACGGGTTCTAAGAACCGAGATTCTAAGCCAGCAGAAGGCTTAGGTCGCTCTAACGATAAAGCAGTAATAATACGAAGATTAATAGAGGAATCAGCTTTCGCTCTCGCATACAGCGCATTCACAAACTGCGCAGGCTTTCCAATACCTAAGGGTATGCCCATCGCGATATTGCTGTTTAATGAAGAAATCACATCGTCGACGCAGGCTTCGACCTGGTTATGATGTATTGGCATGGCTCGCTCCTCGATTTATTTTTCTTCGTCGTCATGACTCAAGTCATAGTACTGTATGCGAGGAGCATTTTTATAGTGTTGATACGTATCAAGCGACCCGAGAATTTACACACTCAGGGATGAGCAACTTTGCATTAGGCACTGTTTATCAGGTATTGCTTTAAGATATTAGCTATCAGGTCTTAAGTATTGGCTATTAGGCTTCATCGGTGAGTGAGTGCAACACAAGCATGGCGTCGATCGCGCGCGGAAATCCAATATAAATACTCGAGAGCATAATCACTTCGGTTAATTGTTCTTTACTAAAACATTTGGCCAATGCCGACTCCAAATGACCTTGCAAACGCTCTGATCCCAAACTAATTAAAGCTGTAATCGCAACAACCTCTTTCAGCTGATCATCCAATACAGGGCGGTCATAGACTTTGCCCAAAGCAAAGTCGGAAATCATACCCACAAAGTCTGGCGCAAGTTCTTCAAGTTTTGCGATCACATCGCGACGATCTTCAGTTGAATGAAGGTTCTGATTTTGAGCTGTCATAATTCACTTCTTCTAATAGTTTTTGCGTGCGGCTATCTCGACCGATATAACGATTAAATTCTTCCATAAACGTTTCATCAAATACCTTCGTCGGTGTTGGATACAATCCGCATTTCACGTCAATCAGCACAGGCCCCGCTGCCTGCATAGCTTCGTCATACACAGCAGATAATTGATGCGGATCTGAGACAGATATGCCTTTTACGCCCAAAGATTGCGCAAACCCTGCCCAATCATGATCAACGATATCGGTTAAAGCGCCCGCCTCTTCCGTAAACCCTTCTGTCCGTAGTTTAGGGTTGCCATGCGCCTTATTGTTGAGCACCACAAATATCATACCGCGTAAGTTGTATCGCGCCGCTGTTTGAATTTCAATGCCTTGCATGAGCATACAACCATCTCCAACGACAGCAATGCATGTTTGATCTGGTCGAGCTATTTTCGCTCCGATACTTGCTGCAATTGCCCAACCCATCGCGCCTGAATATTTAATGATATTGAAGTACTGATGTGGGCGGATTATCTGCCAATGATGTGTCGCAAAAAAAGTATGCGCGCCGTTATCAACAAATAACTGAGTGTTCTCAGGTGCGATCTTCGATAACTCCGCAATCGCACGCGCAGGATGCAAAGGAATAGCATTCGATGAGCGCGTCGCTTTGTCGTAGTAAGAAGGTAAAAGCTGCTTCTTCGCTTCTAGCCATGCTTCACGAGCATGCTTGTTGGCATCCAGTCGTTGAACAATCTGGGCAGAGCAATCACCACTGGCCATATAACGTAATGCCTGACATGCATCGGACACAATCGCATGGTCAGCACGATAGGTTTTATTAAGGTGCCTAGCATCAATATCTATCTGAATCAAAGCGCGCTTTTCAGCTAAAGCTGGGGACCAATTCATGGTATTGATTTGTCCCAAGCGAGAACCGATCACGATCAAGCAATCAATCTCTTTGCTCATTAAGGTTTCATTAGCAAGTGCCGAACCTGCCCAGCCAAAAACACCCATAGAAAGCGGATGATCTTCAGGGAAGTCGCCTTTCGCACTCATCGTCGTAGCGACGGGAATTGAATAATTTTCTGCAAAAGCTTGGAGCTGATTAAATGCGCCTGATTTACGAACACCAGAACCTGCCAGAATCACAACATTTTTGCATCGCGAGATACAATGCATTGCCTGTGTTAATCCCGCTGTATCGCAGTCTGTTCCATCAGTGCTTTCAGCACTCGATGCATTATAAGTGAAGGGCTTTTCTTCTAACTGGATATCAAGAGGTAAGGACAAATGCCCAACACCTTGTTTCTGCCCTTTTAGTACGGGCATCAAATTTCTAATATGATTATCGAGCGCATACGCATCGACCGCTTCTTCTTGAACATCACTCACGAGTGATAACAGCTGAGTAGTTTTTAAACCCATCGCGCCAGGGTCTTGAATCGATTGACGATTGCGCCAAACTAGGGGGGAGTCGCCCGTAATAGCAAGTACGGGTACTTGATCTGCTTGGCTAGCACTCAGCCCCGTGATCATGTTGCTCGCACCAGGACCCGAGATTCCCATACATATTGAAAAGCGTCCGGCTGACCGCGCAAACCCGTCTGCCATATAGGCAGCACCAGCCTCACTTGCACACACAACCGCTTCAATACCTTCTACATCCACAAGAGCTTCAGAGAAATTATCGACATATCCACCTGGAATCATGAACACATGCGAAGCACCTTCGTCGCGAAGTGCTTGAATGGTGTAATGGCTGAGCGTCACTTTTTTCATTTGTGTTTATTCTCGTGTTACGCGCTGAATGTTCGAAGCAGCACGAAAGCTTGTTGAACGAAACTCGACGCTATCCGTTGCGACAATCGTTCTGCACTGCAAACATTTAACTCTGTATACGAACCTGATATGTTTGCGGCTCATTTTATTTTTTCAGTTCACAACGAATCATAAAGACAGCACGTGAGTAACGAAGTTCCACATAGCAACTCAAGCAATCCCAAAGCCAGCGAGAAAAATTATCATCATGGCGACCTTAAAACTGCGCTCGTCAACGCCGCTTTAGATCTGCTGACGACGCGAGGGGCAGAAGCACTGTCTTTGCGATCCTTAGCCAGCGAAGTGGGTGTCAGCCATATGGCCCCTTACGCACACTTCAAAAACAAGACTGAGTTATTTCAAGCGATCGCAGCATCAGGCTTTGAACAACTCCATGCGCGCATGGAGCAAGCCAATGTTGGCCAAGCTCCGTTAACGCTGATTCTCGATTACGGTACGCAATACATTGAGTACGCAATCAACAACCCTGCTCTGTACAAGTTGATGCTTAGCCAAACGCAAATCGCACCAGAAATGTCAGAAGATCTATCCAAGAGCAGCAAACGCCCTCATGCTCTGTTAGTCGATGCCTTTTCAAAAGCACCTCAAACCAAAGTCAGCAACAGTGTCCGCGCCCAAGGCGCATGGGCTATGGTGCACGGACTAGCCACCCTATTAATCGATGGCCATTTGAGTATTCCTGACAAGATGAGCATTCGAGATTATCTCGCTGCTACATCGACACAAGTCCAGATCAAATCCCCGCTCTAAACCGTTCGCTATAAAACTAATACAAGATTTCAATATCTGAGGTTGGGAACGCTACGCACGAGTGCACCCAACCAAACGTTTCATCCGATTTTCTGAGCTTCGCTTCAGGCGGGTTAAATACTTCGCCTTCCACCAATTTCACACGGCATAAACTGCATTCACCTGAGCGACAAGCGTTCTCAACGAAATAACCGTTACGCTCAAGGCTATTTAACAAAGGTTCGCCAACTTGTGCTTTGAACTCACCTTTGCCTCGCACCTTCACGGTCACCATCTCTTCTTCACTCACCTCGGTTGGCCAGTTTTGAATCGAACTTGGGTTCTTTGGCGGGCCATTGCATTCAATTCGAATACGCTTATCAGCAACACCCAAAGCTTTAAGCTCCGATTTACAAAAATCATTAAACGGGGTTGGGCCACAGACATAAAACATGACCTCATCAACTCCGCTTACCGCTTCATTGATAAGCTCGCCGGTTAGATATCCCGTTAACCCTTCATACCCTTCTTCTGGGCGTGATATCACTTCCGTCACATGGAAATTTTCGTGCTTTTGAGCCAGCGCGCGAAAGGTATCCTGGAATATTACGTCCTCTGCAAAGCTATTGCCGTAAACCAAATAAAAATCAGCATCTACTCCACGGCTTAAGACGCTTTCGATCATTGCTCGCGCTGGCGCACCGCCCGAACCACCCGCTAAGAAAACAAGCTTTTTGCCATGTATAATTGGGTTGTAATAGAACGTTCCGATAGGGCTCGTCGCTGAAAATGTCTGACCCACTTCAACGTCATTGAGTAAGTAGTTAGTAACAAAACCACCTTTAACAATTTTTACGGTGAGGTCGTAGTAATCACGATGTGTCGGACAAGAAGAAATGGCATACGGGCGCGCAGTTTCGACACCATCGATGTTCACGAACAAATTAATATATTGCCCGGCCTGAAATGGAGGCAATGCCCCCCTAGCGCTGCGAACACGAAACGTTTTCGTCGATGGCGTTTCTTGAAAGATCTCGGTGACTTCTAGGTTCAAACGCTTCGGATGAAGCTTTGCAATCTCAGCAGTGTTTTTACCTTTATCTTCACTAAAATCTGAGCCTATTTTCTCTCGCTCTGCGATTAACTCTCGACTCTCGACATAACCAACCAAGTTACTCAATAATTGTTCTTTGTTAGTAATATATTGGTTAGACATTGGCAGGCTCCTTCACATCTTGAGTCTGGGTTTGATCTTGCTCAGCTAAACGCTGTGCTTTTAGCTTTTTCAACACTGCTTTTGCAGTGGATTGGCCGACCATATACGTAGGTTGGAATCCACCCATGCCCTGCCAGCAGCCTGCCATGTGTAAACCTTCTACTTGATCATACCGAGGACGATGAATCTCGCCGTCTTCTGGGTTTTGAATGAAACCGTAAATCGATCCGCCCGGAGTGTTCAAGTAACGCTGCATTGTCAGTGGCGTAGCGACTTCAATTTCTTCTATGTGAGAGCGAAAGCCCGGGAAGAATTCTTCTGCTTGCTCGATAAGGTGTTCCGCAAAGGCATACTTCGTATCGGCATAGTCTTCGACCGGAACGTCATCCCACACCTTCCCATACTGCAAACACAGCAAAGACACTTGGCTCTTACCCGGAGGAGCAAAACTTGGGTCATCAACGTTATAGCAGGTGAGCATAGTCGCCACAGGAGGATTCAATGTCGCCATCGTTTCAACCATTAAATCCTCGTCCATGGTCGTCCCCATAAACGTCGAGGCGTTCTTGATGCCTAAGGTTTCCGGCGGGCAATCTAAGCCAATGTATAAGCAGAATGCTGAGGTACCGATTTCACGAGACTTGAAGTCTTGAGAGATACCTTCTGGTAACTCATCTGTATCCAGCAAATCGACAAAAGTTACGACCGAACTTGCGTTTGAAATCACTTGTTCGGTTTCGTATACGTCACCATGTTCAGTGCGAATAGCAATGACCTTGGGCTTGTCGCCCGATTTATCGGTAATAATTTGATCAACAGCCGCATTGAACTGAACTTCGCCGCCAGCTTCCAAGAACGATTCAAGCAAGGCATTTGAAAGCGCTTGTGAGCCACCTTCAATGTGCCATGGTTTAAATACGCCATAGGCATAAAGCATCATGGCGAGGTCAACAAAGTTAATGTTTCTTGGCGCTTGACCCAAATAACACCAGTAAGCAGCCAATAGAGTTTTTAATTGCTCGTCAGAAAAATGCTTATCCAAAACAGATTTAGCAGAACGCAAACCATGCTCCGCATAATGCTTGCTGTTTTTCATAAGCATGTCTTCGCTATTCATCTTGAGCGCAGCTTTAAAACCCATAAAGCTCTCAAGAACAACACGCTCACAGAGCAACATGTAATCTTTGATACCTTGTTCTTCATCGGGGAAATTTTCGATGAGAACTTCTCGAATGCCTTTCCAACTAGCAGGCAAGGTAATATCGAACTCATCTTTAATCGTCATACGATAGAGGTGGTGCTCTTCAACAAACTCCACTTTGTCCATCACACCTAATTCGTTAAAAATCTTGCGCATGATGAAAGGATTTTTTTCTGTCCCTAAACCGCTCAATTGATGCAAGGCAACTTCGAATTCAAAATCGCCTCGCACAAAAGAGGTCGCGCAACCGCCAGGAATATTGTGCCGTTCAAGCAGCAAAGTTTTCGCGCCACCTCGCGCTAGAGTCGCCGCAGCTGTCAGCCCGCCATTCCCTGCTCCAATTATAACCGCATCATATTTTTCTAGGTTCGACATACGTATAGACCATGATTATCACCTTACAATGCCGACAACTATACAACGTAAAGTTACACTATGTATACAACGTAAAGTTTTTTTTACTGATCAATTCACAAACTAGATCAATCCATTCTGATGTTTATCAGGTAAATCTTTGCATCATCCGCTTTAACACATCGGTTTATGCTTCAAGTTGTTTGGTTGAAACGCGATCTTCGCCTGCAAGATCACTTGCCTTTGGCTCGCGCAGCCGAACAAGGACCTGTTTTACTTTTGTATGTAATCGAGCCGCAACTTGTTGAGGACCCTCACTATTCAGAACGTCACTGGCGCTTTGTCAGCGAAAGCGTCAATGAGATCAATAAATCACTACAAGGATTTGGCGCCAGAGTGTTGTGTTTGCAACGCGAAGTCATTCCGGCGCTGCAAGCTATCCATAAGTCCTTCGGTTCGTTTCAGTTGTGGAGTCATCAAGAGGTTGGTTTAAAAAACACCTATGACAGAGATCTGGCCGTAAACGATTGGTGCATGGCACATAACGTGATTTGGTCTGAGGTCCCGTTATTAGGTATTCAGCGAGGACTTACACATCGACAACATTGGTATGAATCATGGCATGAACAAATCAATCAAGCGCCTGTATGCCTATCACTCTCAAATGTTCATTGGTATGCGTTCTCTAATTTGGACGAATCACTGAAAGTTGATGAGAGAAGCGATAAATGGAACTCACCGCATATCAATTTCCAACATGGTGGAGAATCAAACGCGTGGCATACTTTAAAATCGTTTCTATCTGGACGGGGACAAAACTACGCGTTCAACCTTTCTAGCCCCTTTGAGAGCATGCAGTCTTGTAGTCGGTTTTCGCCTTTTTTAGCGTGGGGCAACATTAGCTCAAAACAGGTATTTCAATACTTAGAGCAGCATAGATCACAGCGGGCATGGGGACGCACTATTAGCGGTGTGCAATCACGTCTGCAATGGCGTGATCATTTCATCCAAAAATTTGAAAGTGAGCACGACATGCAATTTCGCCCCGTCAATAAAGGGTATGAACACTATCCCTACGAGCACGATGCGCATGAAATAAATCGACGGCTCGAAGCATGGAAAACTGGCAATACAGGCTTCCCGATAGTTGACGCGAGTATGCGCGCCTTGATCAACACTGGGTATTTGAATTTTCGCATGCGTGCAATGTTGATTAGCTTTCTATCACATCAACTCAATCTAGATTGGCGTTTAGGCGCTGCCCACCTTGCAAGCGTCTTTCTTGATTTCGAACCCGGCATTCATTACCCCCAAATTCAAATGCAAGCTGGAGTAACGGGGATAAACGCTATTCGCTTATACAACCCTGTCAAACAAGCCATGGAACGAGATCCTGAGGCTCGATTTATCCAAAAGTGGATTCCAGAACTAAAAGGACTTCCAACCATTCTTCAGCAAGATCCAAGTTTAATCACTGACATGGAAGCTTTGATGTACAACTTCTCACTCAGCGCAGACTACGTTGAACCGGTTATCGATCTTGATCAGAGTATGAAAGCCGCTAGGGAAATCTTATGGGCATATCAGAAAACACCTAAAGTGCAAAACGAAGCCGCTCGTATTCTCTCGCGCCATACCATTCCTGATCGAGCACGCATGATTTCAGGCTAGAACGCAAAGCACAAACATCACACCTCTAAGCCAAACGTCGAGTTACTTTACACATCAATAATCGATTAGTTTTTATAGAAGCCTTTAAACTCCTATTAAACAAGTTTTTTTATCAAAACAGCACACATTATGCTTAATTTAAGATCCTGCTGTTTAGCAGGGAATAAAAAATTAAAAGACGTAATAGGAAATCACTATGAACTATAAAAAATTGCTTGGTCTTGCGGCGGCTACCATACTAAGCACTAGCGCAAATGCTGCGATGTTTGTGTTTGATGACACTAGCGACACTGAAACTAAATTTGTGTCTAGCATCGACTTTGGCGATTTTGAAGTAACAGCTGGCTACACCAATGGTCTAAACCTTGGCAATGCAGGCTCTTTCAGCAAAACCACTAATACATTCGCGGGTGAGGTTTACTGGGATACAAATCCAGCAAACGGCGGCCTTGGCTTAACAAGCCCATTGAATTCTAGCGATGGTCTAGATTCAAACTTTCAGAATAATGCGGGTTCAGATGAAGTCTTATTCTTCGAATTTGATACAAGCACTATTCTTGACACTGTTTGGTTCAACGGCAGTCATAAAGATCTTGTAACGGCTGATCGCAATAACAACATTTACGATGGTGGCGACGCATTGTTCAACATCTTCGCAAGTGCTGATGGCATCGACTACACCAGCGTATTCTCGCCTGCTAGCAATGGTCATTATCAACAAGCACCAATCGATCGCGACTACCTAACAACTGGCGTTGACATGGGTTACATGTACTACGCAGTCGCATCTACAGGCTGGGGTTCACACTCAAGCTATGTTGAGAAAATCAGCTACAACGCAGTTAGCGAGCCCGCTACGCTTGCACTACTAGGCCTTGGCGTACTTGGTCTAGGCGCAGCACGTCGTCGCTCAGCGAAATAGTCAGCCATGACGATAAATAAGCCTAAATCGACGCGGTATTAGGCTTATTTTTTTGTCTTTTCGCCTCGCTTGAGCAACGTTTCGAACAGTACTTAACCTGCTCCCAATCACGCTCCCACTTTTTACGCCAAGTGAAAGGCCTTTGACACATAACACAAAGCTTTGAAGGCAACTCAGACTTTTTCATTACGTTCTAGCTTGTGAAAGAAACTCTCGGCATCGCTTGCGATTAATTGTCGTTTCGCATCATCCATTTTCTCTAAGGTTCGATACGGCATAGATAAGCGCTGATTACCGCGAAGTTTGTCTTGATTGCGCGCCAAGAAATCCCAGTAAAGATAGTTAAACGGACAGGCGGATTCGCCGTTCTTATCTTTCACTTTATACGCGCATGACTGGCAATAATTAGACATCTTATTGATATAAGCACCGCTCGCCGCATAAGGCTTACTTGCCATAACACCACCGTCAGCAAACAGTATCATGCCATTTACATTAGGCAGCTCTACCCATTCGTATGCATCACCATAAACTAGTAAAAACCATTCCTGCACTTGCTTCGGTTCTATCCCAGTCAGTAATAGAAAATTACCAATCACCATTAAGCGCTGAATATGGTGCGCGTAGGCATTCTGTTTGGTCTCATTAATACATTGTGAGAGACAGTTCATCTGCGTGTCGCCAGTCCAAAAGAAGTCCGGCAAATGTCGTTGAGCATTTAGAAAATTCTGATCAACATATTTGGGCATTTCGTGCCAATACAAACCTCGCACGTATTCACGCCAGCCCAGCACCTGACGAATAAAGCCTTCTACCGCATTTAGAGGAAAATTATATTCGCGATAGGCATGTTCGACTTGAGTAATCACCTCATGAGCGGTCAGCAAACCTGCATTAAGATAAAAGCTGATATGACTATGGAACATCCAAGGCTCGTCTTGTTGCATGGCGTCCTGATAATCACCAAACAAAACTAAACGTTCTTGAATGAAGCCCTTTAAAACTTGAAGCGCTTGCTCACGTGTAACCGCATAATGGAAGTTACTAAGCTCACCAAAATGATCCTCGAACTCCGTACCAACAAGTTCTAACACTTGAGTAGTTATGTCATCTGGTTCAAACATGGTTGGGTTTGGAACCTTCGTTCCTTTAGGAAGCGATTTACGATTTTGTGCATCGTAATTCCATCTCCCTCCTTCCGGTTCACCATCTTGCAAAAGCACAGAAGTTTTCTTACGCAGCTCACGATAGAAATACTCCATCCTGAGCTGTTTTTTCCCATCAGCCCAATGCCTAAACTCATCAAGACTCGCAATAAACCGGTCGTCTTCACGAATCTCAACAGTCGCGTTATAAGCGACGAACGCCGCCTGCCAGCTCTGCATATCGTCGAGCACACGCCATTCACCTGGAAATGTCACAACGACATGCGAAAAGCTTAGCTCTGACATCGCTCGCTCGACTTCCGCTTTAAGGCTACCAGCATTGTCAGGGTCGTCGTAAGACACATAGCGCACGCGATAGCCGTCGTTCTGAAGCTCCTTAGCAAAGTGACGCATGGCAGAGAAAAGGAAGGCAATTTTCTTCTTATGATGTTTCACATAAGACACCTCTGTACGCACCTCTGCCATCAATATCAGATCATTTTGTTTGTCTATATCGCTCAAACTAGCAAGCGGGCGTGACAGTTGGTCTGCGAGGACTAAACGAAGCTTTCCTGTCTGCGTCGAAGACTCAGGCATTTGATGCGGCCTTTACGACTTCGTATGCATCAAGTGCCGCTTCACGAGACTCTTTGAGATCCACAATTGGATGCGGGTAGTCAGTACCTAACCAAACACCTGCATCTTTAAGGATGTCGGTCGGTGCTTCCCACGGCTTATGAATAAACTTCTTAGGCACCTCTGCAAGTTCAGGACAATATTTCTTGACGTATTCGCCATCACTATCAAATTTTTCGCCCTGTAATACGGGATTAAAAATGCGAAAGTAAGGTGCTGCGTCGGCGCCTGAACCAGCCACCCACTGCCAACTGGCAACATTGGCTGCAAGATCAGCATCGAGTAAACAGTCTCTAAACCATGCTTCTCCTAAGCGCCAATCACAGCGTAGGTTTTTCACCAAGAATGAGCCAACAACCATGCGAACGCGATTATGCATATAGCCCGTTTGCCATAACTCACGCATACCCGCATCGATAATCGGGATACCCGTGTTACCTGTCTGCCAAGCACGCAATTTTTCAGGAGCGTTTTCCCACGTGAACACATCAAATTTGGCGTTGAAACTATCGCTCGGAATATGCGGAAAGTGATACAAGAGGTAGTAGCTAAACTCACGCCAACCAAGCTCACTTAAATAGGTATCGAGATGTTTATCATCCTCTCGACCTTCGAATGCATGTTTAACGGCATACCAAACCTGATTCGGAGACAGCTCACCGTAGTGCAAAGAAGGGCTAAGCCGCGAGGTCCCAACGACAGACGGAATATTCCTTTGATCGCGATAGGCAAATGCTGCGCTCTCTATGTATTGCGTCAATCGATCTGACGCCCCCTGCTCGCCAGGCTGCCATTCATTTTGCATCTGTTCATACCAAGGAATGCTTGGCAATAGACCCAGCTCATCAATTGTATTTTGTTGAAGTCCCTCGGGAAGAGCGCAATCTGAGAGATCAGGGGCTGCCTTGGGTAAGCGAGGTTGCTTTGATAACAAGCAACCTTTTCGATAATAGGGCGTAAACACCTTGTACGCAGATCCTTGCTTATTTTTAATATCCCATGGCTCCCACAACAGGCTCGCTTGAAAACTTTGAACGTCTATACCAGAGGACTTAAAGTGTGTTTTAAGCTCGGTATCTCTGGCAATCTGCCAAGGCTCATAACAGCGATTCCAAAAGATTGCTCTAACATCAAGTTCCTCGGTGAGCGCACTCAAAGCTTGCTTCGCAGCGCCAGACCTCAACAATAATTGGCCATTCAGATTATCGCGCAAGCTTACTAGAGAATGATGCAGCCACCAGCGGCTCGCGCCGCCTGTTGCAAAATCGCCAGCGTCACCATCATCAAGAATAAAAAGAGGAATAATGCGTAAATTTTCTGCGCTTGCAAGTGCGCAAGCTCGCGTCAGAGCGGGGTTATCACGCAAGCGTAGATCACGCCGAAACCAACATATAACAGCACCCTTTGATGACATGGCTTCCTACTTAGTGGATATCAGATTTAAATATCCATAGAAATACATTGAGGGTAGTCGTTTAGATCAATTTCAAAAGCAAAACTCTTCAAACAGTTCTATTTATTTCAGGCATAAAAAAACCACAACCGAAGTTGTGGTTTTTTTAATTTGGAACGCGATCGAAGAAAGACTTATGCCTTACGACGTGCAAATCCTAACGCAGCCAAACCTAAACCGAACAATGCAAGCGTTGCTGGCTCAGATACAGAAACTGAAACATTTCCGTATGAATGGTTGTCAGACTCAAACGCATAACCATTACTAGTTAGTACATAACGGTCGAACACATCACCATCAGTAAAGAAGAAGTTTACGAAGCGGTTAGAAGTCCAGCTAACTTGGTTTCCGTCTGCAAGTAGATCATCAATCTGATCACCAGAGACCGACGCTACGATGTTGTTATCGTCGCTCACATCACCGTTGTAGAACGTAATGCTGTTGTAGTCATCAACCGATCCCCAAAACAAACCGAAAAAGTTGTAAGTTTCGTCAAGCAACATAGTTGCTGAACCATTTTGGTTAGGGTTTGGAACACTCAAATATTCACTGGTAATGCCAAAAGGAGGCGCACTTTGATTTGTGCCACTTGGCGTTGAGTAGACTGTGTAGTCTCCAGAGATGTTACCTACATTGCCTTCGTCAAAATCAATGATATCTAGGCTATCAGATACTGTACTTACAAATTGATTTTCGGCTTCAACAGTTGTAATCAAACCTGCTTGTGCAGATACACTCGCTGCCAATAAAGCGCTCGCTAATACTACTTTTGTCATTTTTAGCTCCGAACTATCGTCCATGAAACATTATGTTAGTTACATACGGTTACATAATACCTATTCAGAGAAACATTACTAGTTCGAAAGATATAAACGTAGCGAAACTGAGCACTATTTCACCAAGTTAATAGGCTTCTTAGCGTTTGGAGATCAAATATTAGGGGCAAAGTACTTTTACTCTGCCCCCAAACTTAAGGCTCAACTTAGATTGGCAGATGACCTGTTTTGACATAAATGGTGCAACCATCTTCTTTTGTGAAGGGGTGATGCTGGCTCATATGTGGTGAACGAATCCATGTTCCTTTCGGGTATTCACCATGCTCATCATAGAAAGTACCTTCGAGAACAAAAATTTCCTCCCCGCCCCAATGTCTATGTGGATTAAAAATAGTATTGGGAGCCCAGCGCACTAGTGCGACATGTTCCCCTTCAAACTCATGCAGGGGCATGACAGAGAGACCTTCAACTAAGCCGGGTAACCAAGCAGTTGAAGTTGTATCGATACTAAATTGCCACGTATCTCGCTGATCAAACTGCTGAAGCTTTACAAAGATCGTCGCACCTTGATCGCCAATTTTGGGTTGATGCGCCGTACCAATTGGATTGCGGGCATAGGTACCTGATGGGTACTGACCATGTTCGTCTTCAAACACACCGTCTAATACAAAAAACTCTTCGCCACCCGTATGGGTATGCGGGGAGAATTCACTATTCGCTTCGTATCGCACAATCGATGTTGCTCGCGCGACTTCATCACCAATACGGTCCAGCATCATGCGCTCGACACCGGGCATAGGTGAATCAACCCAATGATAATCTTGTGGCGCGACAACAAAACGGTCTGAAAAATCTGAGCGGAGTTCCATAGTTATTTCTTTCTATTTCTAGACATATAAAAAAGGGTCAGAGTAAACTTAATCTGACCCGCAGATTGTACTCTTATTTAAGGTAAGGATTTCTTACGCAGCTTGCGCTTGGTCAGACTTCTGCGCTTCGTAAAGTTCCTCAAGTCTCTGAGAGTTTGCAAGCAAGTATTCAAATGCACTCAATGATGCCTTCGAGCCCTCGCCCATCGCGATCACAATCTGCTTGTAAGGAACCGTACTCACATCGCCCGCTGCATAAATGCCTTTGCTTGATGTGTGGCACTTTTCATCAATAACGATCTCACCATATTGGCTTGTTTCGATCACATCTTTGATAAATGCGCTGTTAGGCACCAAACCAATCTGTACAAACACTCCATCGACTGCAACATCTTTCACTTCGTTGGTGTCACGATCAAGATATTTCATACCGTTGACCTTACCATTCGCCGCAGTGACTTCTTGCGTTGCAGCACTCTTGATAATCGTAATGTTGTCACGCGCTTGCGCTTGATCTACCAGTACTTGGTCCGCTCGCAAGGTATCTGCAAATTCAAGCACCGTCACACTCTTCACGATACCAGCCAAATCGAGTGCCGCTTCGATTCCAGAATTACCACCACCAACAACAGCAACATCTTTCCCTTTGAAGAATGGGCCATCACAATGTGGACAGTACGCCACGCCATTACCGATATTTTCTTTCTCACCAGGAACGTTTAGCTCTCTCCACTTCGCCCCTGTTGCGACAATCAAGGTCTTGGTATCGATACGCTCACCTGATGACAAGACCACGGTTTTGATCTCTTCATCGATCACTTCGCTCACACGCAAGTGCTCTTTCACCGTAATGTCGTAATCATTCATGTGATTGATTAAGTTTCCTGTTAGTTCAGGACCGGTTGTACTCGATACTGAAATGAGGTTTTCGATGCCCATTGTGTCTTTCACTTGGCCACCTAATCGCTCAGCAATCAGCGTTACTTTCAAACCTTTGCGCGCACTATAAATCGCTGAAGCAACACCTGCTGGACCACCACCGATAACAGTCACGTCTTGCAAAGGCAGTGCGTCAGACTCATCTGACTGGGCGATACTTGCATCGCGCTCCATCAATTTCTCGATCAACTGTGCGGCATCAACTTTACCATTCGCGAATAATTCGCCATTGACATAAACAGCTGGGACGCCCTGAATGTCGCGTTCTTTGATGATATCTTGGAACAAGCCTCCATCGATCATTTCGCTCGAGATATTGTCGTTAAGCAAAGCAAATTGATTCAGAGCCTGAACGACATCTGGGCAGTTGTGGCAGCTCAAACCGATGAACACTTCAAAGTGTAACTTTTCACCAACGCGCCCCACCATTTTTTGCAAAGACTCATCTAACTTTAAAGGTGTGCCAGTCGCCTGAAGCACCGCTAAGATAAGTGAATTAAATTCGTGACCACTTGGGATACCTGAGAACTGGACACCTGTGTCTTTGCCATCAACTTCAATGTAGAAGCTGATCGGACTACGTAAACCTGTGGCACGTTCTTCTAGCGAAAGAAGATCATTGGTGCCTGCAATATCAGCAAGAAACTTTTTCAGCTCCTCACGTTTTTCATGTTCGCCACTTTGAAGAACGAAAGTAAGCGGCGCCTGCATTGAGGCTGTGTACTGTTTAATTGCCTGTAGAATGTCTTGAGATAGCATGATGCTCACCTGTATGTTTCTAAAGTGGTTTTTGATTTTGTTCAGCCCGCTGTTGATTCGGGACTTAGTATTCTGATCCGAAGAGATTTGAAGATAATTTCTAGTCTTGACTCTTCTTTTCTTATCGGCGCTGGCCGACAGCAGGTCAAGGTCTTTGTTTCGCCAAAGCCCCCAACACCCCAAAGGCGACCCGGATCGCTGAAGCGATCGACGGGAAAGGCCCTTCGTTCTAAACTCTATGTGAAAGTGTATATTGCACCTTTAGACCATTGAACGATTCTTTATCTGGCAAACCGCTAGCGGCGTGATGAGAGCAGTTAGAGCGAGGCGAAGTTCACCGAGAAAGCGCAGCTTACTGTCTGGTAAGTGAGCATTGAGGGGTGGACTTCAACAAAGCTCTAACAATCGCAATAGCCGACTACATTTTTGAGATTAATTACGTCGCGAGATCAGCTAAGTCTAGGCAGAGCGTGTTAAGGAAGCGGAGCTTACTAATAGTAAGTGAGCATTCCGAAACACGCTTTAACACCGCCTTAGCAATCGCAGCAGTAACTAATCCAAAAATTAGATTTTGCCTACTAAATCTAATGATGGAGCTAGCGTCTCTTCACCTTCTTTCCATGCGGCTGGGCAAACCTGACCTGGGTTGTTACGAACGTACTGTGCTGCTTTCACCTTGCGAAGTAGGTCTTCTGCGTCACGGCCAATACCTTCCGCTGTAATTTCCATTGCTTGGATAACGCCATCTGGGTCAACGATGAATGTACCGCGATCTGCAAGACCCTGATCTTCACGCATTACTTCAAAGTTGCGCGTGATTTGACCTGTTGGGTCGCCAAGCATGTGGTATTGAATCTTGCCGATTGTGTCTGAAGAATCGTGCCATGCTTTGTGCGTGAAGTGCGTGTCAGTTGATACTGAGTAAACTTCTACACCGCGAGACTGAAGCTCTTCGTATTTGTCTGCAACGTCACCAAGCTCTGTTGGGCAAACGAAAGTAAAGTCTGCTGGGTAGAAAAAGAAGACAGACCATTTACCTTCTAGATCCTTGTCGCTCACTTCTACGAACTCACCGTTCTTAAAAGATTGCGCTACGAATGGTTTGATTTTTGTGTTGATTAGAGCCATGTCATTTTCCTCTTGAATTTAACGACAGTGTTAAAAGTAAATTGGCGTTTGCCTTAAGTTCGAAATGAAGTTTAAAGAGACTTGCAAGAACGGTAAATTTGAATAAATTTATTTATTAATTTAGTTTTTTTGAATTATAAACGCCGCGCGAGGAATACAATGATCTCTCTTAAACAACTCAATTATGCACGCGCAGTTGGACGCACCATGCAGTTCAAAAAAGCTGCGGAGGAATGCAATGTCAGCCCTTCAGCGCTGACTACGGCAATTAACGAATTAGAAAGCCAAATCGGCATGAAGGTTTTTGAACGTGATACAAAGAAGGTGCTCATTACACCAGCGGGCGAAGAATTCTTAGCACAAGCCGAGAAGATCTTAATTCAAGTAGAAGACCTACAAGCGATGGGTTCATTGAATGATGCGCCTCTCAGCGCTCCTATGTCTGTTGGGTTCATTCCAACCATTGCGCCGTTCTTACTCCCCAACCTATTAAAGAAGATCAATACCAAGCACCCAAACTTTGACCTGCGCGTAATTGAAGAACAATCGCACGTCGTCGTGGACAAAGTGCGCCGAGGAGAAATAGACGCAGCGATTCTTGCCCTTCCCTATCCTTGCGATGGTCTACTCACTTTCGAATTTTGGGAAGAAGACTTCTATTGGATTACACAAAAAGACAATGAACTGGCTGGTCTTAAAGAAATTCGTAGTAAAAACGTTGATGAGTCAAAACTCATGCTTTTGAAAGAAGGTCACTGTTTAAAAGACCATATTCTCGATGCCTGTCATCTATCAGCTTGGCAAGCAGAACACGGTTTCAGCGCGACGAGTTTAAATACTCTGGTGCAAATGGTAGCGGGTGGATTAGGCTCAACCCTCGTGCCAGAAATGGCGCTGGAGCAACTGATCAAACAGAACCCAGATCTTGCGGCAGTGCATCTCAATGAACCCGGGCCACATCGCAGTATTGCGTTGATAATTCGCCCTAACTATCCGCGTATCTCAAGCATCGAGGCTTTAAAAACTCTGTGCCGCGATGCATTAGAGCCTTTACGTCCCTCTGCGTAACATTTGGTTAAGAGATCGATCAAAATCCATGCTATTAGGCAGGTGCTGACCGATATTATGCTGCCATACCAGAAGCGTTTCTAAGCTCATCGGTTTAGCGACAAAATACCCCTGTATGAGATCAACATCTTGATCAAGAAGATAACGAAGTTGGCTTTCAATTTCGACACCTTCTGCCACGATTCGACACGATAACTGCTTGGCCAAATAGATAATCACGTCAACGATGCTGCGTCCGGCATCGCTATGCTCGAGTTCGTCAACAAAGCGCTTATCGATTTTGATCTCATTGACGGGAAGTTTTTGCAAATAGGCTAAGGACGAATATCCTGTACCAAAATCATCAATAGACAAATCAAAGCCCAAGCTTTGTAAGCGCTTCATCTGTCGCATGGCAACGTCTATTTCAGTCAGTAAAGTCCCTTCGGTAATCTCTATGGTGATTCTTTCTGGAGAGACTTCATAGCGGCTTAATACCGAGGTCACGGCCTTTTCAAAATCATCTTTTATAAACTGGCAAGCACTGATATTAACCGCGATTCTGAAGTTTTCAGCGATACTTTCATCGCGCTCCATCACCTTCACTACACTGCACACATGACGAAAAACCAGTTCTTGTAGTTGCGGCATGATGTCGAGTTTTTCTGCTAATGGAATGAACTCAACTGGAGAGATAAAACCTTTTTCTGGGTGCTCCCAACGCATTAATGCTTCGAAGCCTTTCACACGTCCTGTTTTGTCAACTTGAGGTTGGTAGTACACCGTCACTTCTTCGTTATTCAGCGCATGCTCTAAGTCATATTCTAGGTGGAGTTGTTCGATCAGGTTTTTTTGGATCGTCTCATCAAAAAACACGACGCGCTCGTTGAGCTCTTTGGCTCGGTACATCGCAGACTCAGCCTGATTGATCAATTTTTCAGGGACAACGTTCTCGCCGCCAAAAACGTTGATTCCAACTCTCGCTGAAACTCTTAGCAGTTTATCGGCCACTTTGAAGTGCTTGTCGAATACCGACAGTACTTTCGTCGCGATACTCGTTGTGTCGCGCGTCAGCGTTTTTAGAGAATCGCTCATCGCATCAAGTAAGATTACAAAGTCATCGCCACCAATACGCGCTAGAGAATCCCGATGATCCAAGACCGCACCGATACGCTTTGAGATCGCAACCACCAGAGCATCACCACCAGACATTCCTACTGAATCGTTCACACGTTTAAAATCGATCAAATCGACATATAAAATAGCGCCAAACAAGCCTTTGCTATTTGCTTTTCTCGCTTGCATCCCCAAACGTTCTTTTAGCAAACGTCTATTTGGCAAACTCGTTACCGAATCATAAAAGGAGAGCTTTCGGATCGTATCATCGGCCTTACGACGTTCTGACACATCTTGTGCGACCCAAATCACATGCCCCTTTTCAGGCTGATCTAGATCGTAAACAGGAATAGGAGAAACCCGTGCTTCAAAAATACGATTTCCCGTTTGAACATCTAGCTCATACTCATACACCATACGTTTCTGTTGATCGAGACACTCATGAATAACATTGAGCATAGCTGTGCTAATTGCAGGAGGGAGGATGTCTGACAATTTCTGCCCAAGAAGCATATTGGCAGGCAAGACTAATGATTTCATCTCACCGCCATAAATATCGACGTAATAGCCATCTTCATCGAACACGAGAACTAGATCCGGCATCGCCCTAGCAAAGCTCTCAAAGCGATGGCTGTTATGTTGTAAGGCTTTATGCAGCTGACTTGATTTCCCTTCGTTGATTTTTTTCTCTAGAACTAAACCTGCCAGATGAGAAAAGCGCTCAATCAGATCAACAAGATCTGCGTCATACTCACATTCGTGGCCGAAATAAATGGCAAAACTGCCAAGCACTGAGCCATAACTCGCCATAATCGGGACAGACCAGCATGCCCGTAGTCCCGCGCCTAAGGCTAAGCCTTTGTAATCAGCCCAGAGTGGATCCGTTTCGATACTCGACACATTCACATTCTTCGCTGTATAGGCCGCTGTTCCGCAAGACCCAACATTAGGGCCGATTTCTGCGCCATCAATCGCCTCGGAATATTCCTTGCTGATGCTAGGTGCTGCACCATGGCGTAGATGTTTCCCATCCAGAAAGAGAATGGAGCAATACGCATCTTCACGCGGAATCAGTCGCTCTATTTCTGTCGCGATGAGCTCCAAACATTCCGCCCATTGCCCGCCTAAAGCAATAAGAGAAATGATGCGCTGTTGAACATCTAACAGACGCCCTGCGTGTAAATGATGCATAAACGTTCAGCCTAAGGTTAACGATTTTTTATATTGGGCGTAACCGTAGTCCAAAATTTGAAATATTCGACCTTAAACACGCACTGAAACTATATTTTTTACTCGCTCACACAAACGACATAATGATTTTGTATTTTCATCTCCAAAGAGATAGGATTTTGGTCTCCTAAGCGTCCGAGATGTTGCGCTTGTTGTAGGGCTCGTGCAGTTCAAAACAAGAATCGTAATAGAGTGAGGACAGCATTGTGTCGACAGGGACGCACTTACAGCATCGGTGTGATGACAAAGTGATCAGCACACTCTTTATCAAGCTTTTCAAACAGACCTTAATACAACACGACCTTCCTTTCGTTGCGTCAGAAGCGTTGCGCATCGCACTCGAGAAACCACAGGGAAAGATCGATTTATTAGAAACCACTGAATGTCTAAGCACCAACTTATTAGACGCTGAAGCCGGCATCGGGCTCGCCTATGGACAGCAACTTAGTGTCATCGCAGCAGATGGTTTTGGGCAGTTGTTGATGACGAGCGAAACACTCGAAGACGCTTTCAACCACTTAAATCATTTCCGTTTATTGTTCGGCGTGCCCTGCTTATTTGAGCTAGAACCAACAAGCACAAATGTGCATAACCTGAAACTCAGTGTCACGCATCACTCCAAGCAACCGGAAGCACTAAAACACTTTATCTGCGAAGCACTACTTAGCACTATTCAACAACAGTCTTCTTGGCTCTGCGGGAAAGAGCTTCGATTCAATTGCGTAAGTCTTCCGTTTGACAAGCCTTGGCATTCGAAAATATATGAAGACTATTTTCAATGTGAAATACATTTTGAACAAAACACCCTGAGTGCCGAATTTGATTCAAATTACCTAAGCTACCCAATTCTTACGGCCAACCCTGCAATCCACCGGTGCAAACTCGCTGAGTGCAACGATGCGATAAAGAAGTGTGAAAAACGGATTTCAATTCAGAAAAGGCTCTTTGTGCTATTTGACCAACACATTCCAAACCTACCCTGCATTGATCAAGCAGCAGAACAACTTCAATTATCGAAAAGCGCATTGCATCGTAAGTTGTCTAAGGAAGACACCAGCTATCAACAAACGCTTAATAAATTTAAACAGCAAAAGTCTGTGAACCTGCTCAAGAACACCAACTACACCATTAGTGAAATCGCAGAGCGAATAGGTTTTAGCGATAGCTCTACGTTTCGTAGAGCATTCAAGACGTGGACCGGCCAGCAGCCTTCTAAACTACGCAAGCACGCTCAAACATTTCCCTAAGTCTTATCAACTATTTGGTCAATGAAGCACGCTGTTTAAAGTCGAGTTCAGAAGATTTTTTAACGCGAAATATGGCGCCGCGAGTCAAAAGAGTGAGTAAGGTTAAGCCCATGACGACACTGACAAACCAATTTCCGTAAAGTGTGTATAGGGTCTGTTCAGAGCGCCAATCAACAATAGAGGCGCGAACACCCTCTTCACCTAAAGGCACATTATTCACGACGCGACCCGCGGGATTTATCACCGCACTAATGCCGCCGTTCGTTGCACGCACAAACCACCGCCGATGTTCGATAGCCCGTAATTTGGCCATCGCCAAATGAATGTATGGCTCTTTACTCATTCCAAACCAACTATCGTTAGCAACAGAGATAATCAATTCGGCATGATTGTTTGCCACCATCTCGCGCACTAATTCAGGAATCACGGTTTCATAACAAATAGGTGTGCTTATACGACGTCCTTTAAAGGTCAGCGCCGTTAAGGAATCACCCGCTTCAAAACGTGAGTATTCCGGAAATACCTGCGCAACGAACGATTCGTGCTGTGACAAGATGGTCTCGAATGGCAAATATTCTGAAAAAGGAATCAGTATATTTTTACTGTACTGACTCGCCACTCGGTTATTTTCATCAATTAAAAACACGGCATTATGCGGACTTAAACGCCCCTGTTTGACCGATAATCGCGTGGCTCCGAAAACGATTGGCGTATCAAGATCTTGTTGAATAGGCTGAGCATCCACCGGCAGAGTACCTTGTATTGCTCGGCCGTATGCCGCTTCAGGCCAAACTAACAAATCAATCTCGTGCTGTGCGATAAGACTGCGACTAAAGGCTAGATGTTGCTGATGCGCAGTTGCACGTTGATCAGGACGAGACATGCCATAAATATCACTTTGCACAAGCCCAATAGACATTTGTTGTTGAGGCTCTGCGACAAAAGACTCTTCCTGTTGAACTTGATAAACCCCATAAAAATATAAACCTCCCACAATGCCTACCGTACTCGCAATAGACTTCATGGATGTGAAACGACGCTCTTGCAACAATACAACACAGCATGCATTTACACTGATCACACATGCACTGAGCAAATAGACGCCACCAAGATCAGCAGCTTGTGCTAGATATGGCGCCCGAACGAGTGATGCACCCAAGTAAAAAGGAAACAGATTCGCTTGCGTGAATTCAATGATGAGCAAAGCAGCCATAGAAGACAGCAATATCCCGACATTGAGTCTGCGCATCGCGACGTAGAGCAGCGCAAACACAGCAAAATGCAAGGCGATGACGAATCCATAAGCTAGCCAAAGCAAGCTTCCGGTATGGTCTTCGCCCCGAATAAATCCGTCACTAAGCGCGAGAAGCCAAGAATACCCAACGAAATAAAGAACACTGCCCATGGCAAAGCCAGTGAGCGCAGAAGAATAAAAGCGCTTGGATCTTTCAAGCGCTAGCAACAAAGGAACAAAACAAGCAAAGGCGAGTAACCAAAGCCCAAACCCGACATTCGCAAAAGCATATAGAGCACCTGAAGCGCAGGCGCTTAAAAACAGAAAAATAGAGCCTTTCATAAGAATACTCTTTTATTATATTTTGCCGAGTGCGCGATTCGCCTCCTCAGCTTGCGCTTCTAGTTTAGCTCTATATGCGTCTTTATCCGCCATCCATTCCTGCTTCTGATCGATGAATATTTGACGCTGCTCAAGTGCACGCGAGATTTTGTTCGGCATTTCCTGAAGTTTGTTCAAGTGCATCGTTCGCGCTAAAGCTTGCCCTGCATAATCATCTTCTGGGAGCACATTCCCATAGCGCTCTAAGATCTCGGTCAAAACAATTACATAGTCTTCTGATAGTTTTTCCTGATAGGCGTAGTAGTCTCGAATTTCCTGTTCGCTGGCGTGACGTGCCATCATTTTCGTTTCAATCGCTTTTAACTCAGCGCGCTTCGCTTCTCGGGCCTCAACGATTGAAGGGTCGTCAGTTTGAGCAGCCATGGTCCAATATAAATTATCTGTTGTGGCTTCGCGTACGACATCAAGATCGACCTTTGACCATGCTTCCATTTTGGCATCATAAGCCAACTCAGGATCATAATCTTGCGGCGGCATTTCAACATCACCGGCAATCACTGTATCTGTCGTTAAATACTTGGGATAGCTGCCTTGAACACCTGAAACGCGTTCATCATGCGAGTCTGGATTTGGAGAAGGCGTTGGGACCTGTTCTGTCACGGGTAAAAAACTCGGATCAACGGTATCGTCCTGATTCATTAATACAACAACGGCTGATACCCCTAATACGCTTGCCATGAAGGTTAACTTTATACTTGTTCTCATCGTGTCACCCTAATTGTTCTGTTGTTCTTAGTTTTGTGTATTGCCTTTCCTAGCATTGCACTAGGAAAGGACTTTTATCTGGGTTTACTCTGTGGAAATAAAGCTCAGAATCTAGATCGCATCACTGATCAATGGACAGTAGATACCACAACCAGGATCTTCGTTGTTGTAGTTATTGTATGGTTCAACTAAACGCCATGTTGCACCCGCAACGAAGGCATCAAGAAATGCCGCCATACCATAGAACGTACCTGGGCACTTCCACGTTTGGCCTATTGGGAACTCCCACCAGCGTTTTTTACGAATACTTGGGCAAGCGTGTGAGCCTATGAAGGTAACGATGGTTGAACAGTGGCTATCATTGATTGGACGATTCCAAGGAATCATGTAGCCATAGTTTGGCAAGGTATTCATTTGCGCAATCAAGATCTGATGATCTTCCTGCCACTTCGCCAAAATAGAGTTGTAATCCATGTTCGGGAAGAAACGCTCATAAGAGAATCGCGAGAAGTTAAAGTCGGTGCTGTAAGCCGTATAAGCAAATGAATCTTGCGGATACAAGTTTGCCGCCGCGGTATTTGCCGTGCCCATATCATCAATATTGAATGAAGCAGGCATATTCGCAAGCACAGTAGGCATGTCCCAAGACGTAATGATTGTCTCGTGCAACTGACGCGAGTTGTAGCTCGAATCGGGTGCTGGGAACAATGGTCCTGAGTCATTCAGCATATAGCCTTTGGTGAAGTCTAAACGCTGACGCACTTCATGATAAAGCGCCGAAGACGCTACACCACCAGCACTGAAGCCCGTAATCATCACTTTGTTCATTGTGCCTAGACGCGTATTTAGAAAGTCCAAGGCCGCAGTCGAGTTTGCATAGCCATTATGATGGAAGGTAATTGGTGGATTCACACCCGTCGGGTCGTCATACACCTGAACATTATTACCTACATGTACATCGCCGGTGCAATACGGCATGTAGGCGGCATCCCATCCATTTGTTGCCAAATTCTCACGACGACGGAAAGGTAAACCAGGATCGTTACCGTTCATAATGGGCGAAACGAATTTAGCCTTCGTCTCATAAATATAGTTATCGGAGAGACCATTCGGGTTTGATGCACCAAGCAGACCTAGTGCACCAGAGCAACTCTCGTAGTCCCAACACGCACCGCCTCCTTCATAGCTTATAACGAGGTTATTAGAATTCGGATTGTCATAAACCCAAAACTTGTATTGCGATCCGTCACTACACTTCGTGCCCGGAAGTTCCACTTGTTCCCAAGCAAAGTCATTTCCACCATTTACAACATCCTCAATACCAATAGCATGTGCGCCTAAAGACACACCTGCTGCCAGCGACAGGCCTAATGTTGTTTTAATGACGTGCGAAGAAAATGATTTCGTTTTTATCATTGTTTTCACCACAGTTATTAATTGATTAAAAAGTAATGTGGCATCAACTGCGAACTACGCCACGCGAGCAGTTAAAACGAAAAAGCCAGATTTGAAGAGGGCAGAAAATAACAGCTTTGCCGATTTCACCAACACAATGCCCCCTTATTGAGCTCAAAGCTCTCAAAAAAGGAAAATTGGCCGCTTTGCACACACGCAAGCGATTGCAGAATCAGAAGTGGGAAATGGATAACAGAGTTACGTTGGCGATCACATAAAAAGCGGTTTAGTATTTAGTCTATTCATGGATGTGAGCAAAGTAATAACGATGTCGATAGCAAGCCCAGAACAAAACATTGAATTCAAGCAAATAGCTAGCCTAGGTGATCAAAACTATCCGAGCTTTGAGCTTTCGCTCATTCTCAAACGACTCAAGCGACAGGGACAAACTGCTTGGTGTGAACATCTCGAAAAAGAGTTAGAACTAGACATTTTGCTCAATGAGCCATTCATACCCTCACACATTGCCCTTGATGGTTTATCACGTGTGGTTGAAGATCAATTCTTGATTGGTTTGGGTATTCATGTCGCGAGCGAATATTCACTCGCAAATTTCGGTATTTTGGGAACCGCTTTTCGTCATGCACCATCACTCTATGATGCACTCGAAATCTCACACAGCTATTACGAGCTGCTAGGCAGCTTTACTGATCTCACGATTATCCAAGATCAAGAAGAACTGACCCATCGGCTTGTAAACGTATCAGGACTGAGTGAGCGTTTACTGCACATGATATTCGAGTTAACGATCGGCGGCATGCAAGCCGTCTCGCGCGAGATCACGGGCAGTCCAGTTAAAACACGTGCTTTAAAATTCGTTCTAAAACTTACAGAGGCGGATAAAGCCTTCTATCGCAGTCACTTTGATTGCGAGATTGAAGATGACGCAAAATTCAATGAATGGGTAGTGGACCTTGCTCATCTTAAACAAGAGCTCACATACGCTTACCGTGCAAAGCATGAATTGAAAGACAGCATTGAGCAACTGAATCAACTTATGCAAACACTGAAAGATGAGTTCGCATTGGTCAACAAGTTCGACCGCTTAGTGCGAAATGACGGCGATAGCTACCCTAACTCCAAAGCCATTGCCGAAGCCATGTGTATGAGTGAACGCACCTTCCGACGAAAACTTGGAAAGATCGGTCTAAATTACAATACCTTGATGGGCAAAATTCGTTGCCAAATTGCGATCGCAATGCTTCAACAAGGCGACTTTACCAATGAAGATATTGCCTTCGAATTGGGCTTTTCAGACGCGGCAAATTTCTGCAACGCATTTAAAAAGTGGACAAAACAAACGCCCAATTTTTATCGACCTTGAGGCTTATTATCCGCATTTAGGTGAGCTAAGCTTCTTCAGCCTTGCTTCCGAGCAAACAACAACCACCTAGCAATAAAACTGTCATTAAATTTGCTCTATACTATGGTGTTTTCGTCTTTGAGAAGCACCATGATCTCCATTCTCTACATTTGCACTCATAATCGTTGTCGCAGCATTCTTAGTGAAGCAATCACCAATAAACTCGGTGATCAGAAGTTAAAAGCCTATAGCGCAGGAAGCAGCCCTAGCGGCCAAGTTCACTCCTTGAGCATTCAATATTTGCAAGAGCATGGCTATGAAACCGAAGGCTTAAAAAGCCAATCTTGGGATGAGTTCTCACCAGACTTATTAGACGAAGGGATCGATATCGCGATTACCGTGTGCGATCAAGCAGCGCAAGAGGCCTGCCCAGTTTGGTTTGGGAAACAAGTGAAACTGCACTGGGGCCTAGCAGATCCGTCAAAAATTGAAGGCAGCGAGGAAGATCAGAAAGTAGCCTTTGATGCCTGCATTAAAGAGATCGAAGCGCGCGTCCAGAAAATGCTCAGTTTTGACACAAGTGATCGCGAGTCGTTTATCGCTCAAATAAAAGAGTCTTTGGCTTAATTCAAATTTCTAAAAGGATCTACAATGGGAATTTTTGAACGCTACCTTAGCGTCTGGGTCGCCTTAAGCATTGGTGCAGGAATATTGTTAGGTGTGCTCGCACCCTCCACTTTTGAAGCGATTGCCGGATTTGAATATGCCCATGTGAATATACCTGTGGCCTTATTTATCTGGCTCATGATCTATCCGATGATGGTGCAAATCGATTTTAGTGCCGTCAAAGAGGTCGGTAAAAAACCCAAAGGTATAGTGCTGACAGTTGTCATCAACTGGTTGATTAAACCTTTCACAATGGCTGCACTTGGCTGGCTGTTCTTTAAAGTCATCTTCGCGGACATGGTTGACCCTCAAACTGCCTCCGAATATATCGCGGGAATGATATTGCTGGGCGTTGCACCCTGTACCGCCATGGTGTTTGTATGGAGCCAACTCACGAAGGGCGATCCAAATTACACATTGGTTCAAGTGTCTGTAAACGATCTCATTATGATCTTTGCCTTCGCGCCAATCGCCGCATTTTTGCTTGGCCTGAGTGACATTACTGTGCCGTGGGAAACACTATTACTCTCGGTATTACTCTATGTCGTCATTCCGTTAGTCGCAGGCGTTATCACCCGCAAGAAGCTCGATAAACCCGACAACCATGAAAAATTAGAGCAGTTCTTGAGCCATATAAAACCTTGGTCAGTCACCGGCCTGCTTGCCACTGTTGTATTGTTGTTTGGCTTCCAAGCGCAAACTATCTTGAACCAACCCTTGGCGATTGTGTTGATTGCAATCCCACTTTTGATTCAAACCTACTTCATTTTTGCCGTCGGTTACGGCGCAGCAAAAGCCTTAAAGCTTCCGCATAATGTTGCCGCACCCGCATGTTTAATTGGCACATCAAACTTTTTTGAACTTGCCGTCGCAGTCGCCATTTCACTTTTTGGCTTACACTCTGGAGCAGCCCTTGCAACGGTTGTAGGTGTATTGGTAGAAGTTCCAGTGATGTTGTCGCTGGTTGCATTCGTCAATAAAACGCGCGGATGGTTTGACTAAACCTCCAACATTGGGGTCCGAGTACTAGTACTCGGACCCCAATCCCTATCTCTCAGTATCCTCAGATCTACCCTATCCGCCTCTATCCTGCTCAGTTCTCAGTTTTCACCCTAGTTCGACAAAATACATAAACTTACTAAACCGAACAAAAAGTAAACACGTAAGGGCTCGTATCAACGTTAGTTGTGTTGAGTGGCCACTCTTATCTGGACTGCTTTGGCAGCCCGAAAATCGAAGCAGTAAAAATCGGACTTTCTCGCTAGATAGGAGTTAACAATGAAAAATTCAAAAGCTTTGCGCCTACTTTGCGCAGGCGTGGTTGCGTCTACCGTTTCTGTATCGGCAAACGCTTGGTCGTTCTTCAAATTTGGAGGCGCCGACAAACCTAAACCTACCATTACCGAAATCGTTGCTAAGAGTGGCAATGGCTTCGATCATCGCCGTTATGATAACGATATCTTATTAGCCGCGGTTCAAGCAGCTGGTCTTGCTGAAACACTTGCCAGCGAAAAGATCGACGTAACAGTATTCGCACCAAGTGACGCTGCATTTTTGCGCTTGGCTCGTGACTTCGGCTATGAAGGGAATAGCGAAGAGGGCGCATTCAACGCGATCTTCGCCACACTGCTAGGATTAACTGGCGGTGACGAAGATGCAGCCATCGATATTCTGCGTAACATTCTGCTTTACCATGTTGCTCCTGAATCACGTTCTAAATTCAGCGTCATATATGACGGCGAAGTACCAACCCTACTTGATGGTGCTAGCATCTTACCTGTTGGACTTCAGCTCATAGATAACGACCCAGAATTTAAGAATCCTAAACTGTCATTCTGGAAGCGTGGTACAAAAGCAAGCAATGGTATCGTGCACTCCATCAATCGCGTACTTATTCCACTCGACCTGCCAGCGGCAGGACAAAGTGATCTCCCAACTATCGCAGGCACAGCTATCGCAGTCAGCTCACTTGAAGGCGTCGATAGCAATCCGAATGACTTTGATATTTTGCTGCAAGGTATTCTTGCAGTTGATGCAGGCAAAGCTGCTGGCGAAGGCTTAGTTGACATCTTGAGCACCGTGCCGAGCCTAACGGTATTCGCGCCGACTGACGCTGCATTCATCCAGCTTGTAAAAGACTTAGGTGTTAATGTGAGCACAGAGCAAGAAGCTCTTGACGTTGTGCTTGCAGCGCTACCTGGTCTTACGGGGCTAGATTTAGCAACAGCACTTGAGACCGTCATTACCTATCACGTGACGGTAGGAGCCGGTGACACTGCACTGACCTTGAAAGACCTTCTTGTTGCGGATGAAATCGATACCGTGCTTGGTCCAGTCATCAAACCTGATGGCCGCACACTTGGCGATATCGAAACACGTGTCGCAGATCCAGAGTTGATCTTACGTGCTGGAAATATCTTAACAAGTAATGGTCGTATCCATCCGATTGACCGCGTATTGCTTCCTGCAGAACTAAATCTTTAATTAAGATTGAAAATCTGGGGTCAGAGTCGTTTTACTCTGACCCCAATATAACTCTCCCGCTAGATTAGCTTAATCGCGCGCGGCAATTCCTTCTGAATGCGTGTGATCTAACCATTTACTCATCAGCTCATGGAGCAACTGTGCTTCGACAGGCTAAGAAATATAATCATCCATGCCTGCTTCTAAACACATCTCCTTATCGCCTTTCATCGCATTTGCGGTCATCGCAACAATCGGCACATTACGCTTAAGCGGATTGCTTAATTGACGAATCGTTCGGCTAGCTTCATAGCCATCCATGACCGGCATCTGACAGTCCATAAAGACAAGGTCAATCGACTGTTCGTTTAAGGTATCAACGGCTTGTTTGCCATCTTCAGCCATAATCACCTCGACACCAACCGTATCAAGCATTAACTCAGCAACAGTCCGGTTGATTGCATTATCATCAACCAATAACACGCGACGTCCTGAGAAGTCATAGGTTTTTTCCTCAACATCAAACTCTTCATTCGACGAATGATAGCTCTTTCACAGCGTTCTCAGCACGACGCGACAACATCACCACGCGCACCAACAATGCCAGAATTAATGCGATCAACGACACGGCAAAACCGTTCACAGAGCGGCTATATACCGCCAATTCATTTTCGAGTTTTTGCGCTACGGTGTTGAAGGTTGATACCGAAATGAGACCATCAATACGATCGATTAAAGTTAAGGTATCGCTGTAACCTTCTAAGACTTTTTGCTTATGCTGTTTAAACGCTTCCAGTGAGGCGTCGTCACCAACATACGTCGCAGAAGTTTGGATGAGCGCTCTATCAATTGCGCCGCTATCAAAAGGCGTCGGCTTCAAAGCAAAATTAATAATATCGAGCTCTAATTTGTGCTTACCAGCATCAGATAGATTCGTTTGGGATAGCAGTTCAGTTTTACATTGAATTAAGAAACGCGTGGAATTTCGCGTCAGAGCCAATTGTGTTTTGAAGTCTTCAACACTGGACTCAAAGCGCCGAAAATCTTGCGCTAAACCAGCATCGAATTCATTTGAGATATACGGATAATACTGCTGAAGATCAGTGCGATACGTTTGCTGATGATTGGCACTTTCAAATAAACTCATCGAGACTTCATCGTAATTAAGTTCACCTGCCGATTGAAGCTTCACAAGTTGGTTATAGATGCCAATCTGATCTGCATTGAAGCCATTCCAAGAAGCTAGCAAAGCGCGCACATCTTGGCTCCGCGCCATAAACACAAGTATTCCGGCAATCAATACAAATGCCACAACACCACCGAGACTGGTTAACGAGCGACTTGAGGGGAATTTCATTATTCGTTCTCCGCCGGCATATGACGATGACTCGCATACAGATTTGGCTTCATGGGCTGTGTTTGACGAGCGTGATCATGGTGTTCTTCGTGCTCATGCTCTTTAGGTGGTATCTCATCCATTTGATGATGCTCCTGATCATGAACATCATCGTGTTGTGCCTCAGAACCGTGCTCTTGATGACTTGAATCCGCGACATTTAGCGGCTCAGTGCTTAACGTTTTCAAAAACGCCACAATATTCTCAACAGTGTTGACGTCTAAGCTCACCCCGAGTTGGTAATAGGCCATTTTGCTTACCGCATCATGCAAGGTCGGAGATGTTCCGTCATGAAAATAAGGGGCTGTTTGTGCAACATTTCTTAGGCCAGGAACACGAAACTTATAACGGTCTTTTTCGTCTCCAGTTACTAGGTATAAACCATAGTCCGATTCATGTATCTGCTCTTTGTCCGCAAAATAGTCGTGAAACAAACCAAGACGTTGGTATAAGTTACCCCCCAGATTTGCTCCTTGATGACAAGACACACAGCCCAAGTCGTTAAATGATTCGAAGCCTTTTAATTCAGGTTCAGTAAACGCAAGTTCATCACCCTGTATAAACGCATCAAAATCGCTATTCGGCGTGACCATAGTACGCTCGTAACTTAGTAATGCATCCTCAATGTTTTTCTGCGTGATACCTGCGTTGAATGCATCGGCGAAAGCTTTTACGTAATCTTGATTTGATCTAAGACGCTCAGCAACTAAATCCCAATTGCTGTTCATTTCAATAGGATTGTGGATAGGCCCTTGCAGCTGTTCGCGCAAATCTCGAGCGCGACCATTCCAGAACTGTCGAGCATTCAGGCTTACATTTAGCACTGAAGGTGGATTTACATCACCCTCAGCACCCGCAACACCTAGAGATTTTACTAAACCATCATCTCCACCGAGCGCTACAATATGACAGCTCGCACATACGACAGTGCCGTCGCTGCTCAGTTGAGGATCATGAAATAGCTTCTCGCCCAAGGCAGCGATCTTGGGATCTTCATTATGGAGTTCAGGAATAGGCCTGAACGAGGGAACTCGGAGTCTTTAAAGGTGTATTCCGCGCGATGCTCATGATTGTGTGACTCTTCATGGTGAGCATCATGTCCTTGGCTATTGTTGTGAGTGTTGTTATGGCCACTATGGTCATCATGACTAGAGCTGTCGCTGTGTCCGCATGCAGACAGCATCACGACGGTGAAATATAAAGCGATTAAACGAATAACAAACACAGCCACTGTCCACCTAATTAAGTTTGATGGCGGCTAGTATAATCAAGCTTCTTAACCCTGCCTGACTTGTTGCACTCTCATACAAAATTCCTAAAAAAAGCCTGACGTAACGTTTTGTATTTTCTTGTACACTGCGCAGTAGAGTTGTATGAGCTTGCTATAGTGAATAAATACACAGCAAAACGATAAAACAACTCTAACTAATAAAAGTAAAACTACCGTGCGACTTACAACAAAGGTGCGGCGGTACTGGCGAGTATTGATATTAGGAACATTGATAGGATTCAGTGTTTTCTCTCCTACAACACATGCCATTACTGTCATTGGTCATGCCTCGGTAGACAGAAACGAATTGCAGCTCAAGGAAGTAAGAGCGATCTTTACAATGAAAAAGCGTCTATGGTCGGACGGGCAACGCGTACAAGTCTACGTACTGAGCCAAGATCAGAAAACACATAAAGCATTCTGCAAGCAAGTATTGGGAGTCTTCCCAAGGCAGCTTGACGCCATCTGGCAGCGTCTCGTTTATTCCGGCACTGGGCAAGCGCCTGTTGCTTTATCCTCAAAAGAAGAAATGATCCAAACCATTGCAAACACTCCTGGTGCGATCGGTTACATCCAACAAGACTACGACCATGAAAATATTAAAGCCATTCGCGTACATTAGCAGCTTGTTTGCGTTGGCAAACATTGCACAAGCCGAGCAATGGTTTAGCCAAAACCAAGTTGAAGGCTTTTTAAGTCAAAGCCTCATCTATTCGAGCGACCATCACTTTTTAGCGCAATCTGATGACCAAGCTTCTGTCGATATGTGGGAAGCCGGCGCTCTATTCTCAACAAAAGTATATAAAGACCTACGTTTTTCTGGGCAATTGCTCGGACGGAAAGTCAGTGAGAAAAGCGGCAACGACTTACGTGTTGATTATGCATTTTTGAGTCATCCGCTCTATCGCAGTGAAGATAGCCAACTAACAGCCCGCTTAGGACGAATTCGTTCCTCTTTCGGCTTTTACAATGAAACCCGCGATATTCCTCATACCCGCACAGGTGTGATCATGCCGCAATCGGTGTACTACGATCAGACGCGTAATTCCTTCTACTCTGCAGATGGTGCTGAGCTGCATTGGTCGAAGTCTTTGGGTGAAAATGCGCTTAGCTTTCAAGTCTTCTACAACCAACCTGTAACCGATATGGATGAGGCGCAAGAAGCTTCGCAACTTGAGCCAAGTAATTTAAAGGGCGATTCAGGTTTATTGGCAAAACTTGCTTATGGTTCAGAGTTCAATGGTTGGCGCGCTGCCATCACTTACTATCGACCCGAATATACGATCGACCTCAACCCCTTAATTAACGTGCCAGCAAATGCGATATTGCCTGGATCACCTGACTTGAATAATGTGCAAATTTACGCAGATGATTCTTCGTTCTATTCCGAAACAGTTCTGACTTCATTAGAATACAACGCCTTTGAATGGGCTGTGACCGCTGAATACTCGCGTCATAAGTTTCAGTCGAACATTAATTTAGATCTAGCCCAGACAATCGCGGGATCTTCAGCATTGACGTCTTTGAATGCCACCTACCCAGGTGTAATTCAGCAATATACGCAAAATACGATTCGATACCTTGGTTATGAAGAGTCGTTTTATATTCAAGGTTTATATCGCTGGAGTGATCAACACGAAACCTATGTACGTTATGACTACAACAAACAACGCGATGTCAGCTTTGCTGATCCACGCGGACACTTTGTAGATGTTAACATCGGTCAAACATGGAGACCGAGCGAAGATTGGCTCATCCGAGGCGAACTGCATTACATAGACGGATGGTCTCGTTTATTTAACCGCGACAACATGAACATCAGTCGCAATCGATATTGGCACGCAGCCATGCTGCAAATTGCCTACCGCTGGTAAAAGGATCTACCGCATTGAAACAAACACAAAAACCACAATTTAGCATTAAGTGGCAAGCTTTCGGCCTAACTAGCCTCGTACTAGCGGTGCTGTTTGTGTTTGTTTTATTGGTCCTCACTAATGCGACATCTAGTCAGTTCAACGTGGCGATGAATACAATCTTCGAGCGCAATCAAAAACAATTTCAAGCCTTGCTAGATGTCGAAGGCCAAAAGATATCGCAGCTGTCTTTATTCACCGCACGGAACCAAGGTCTCGCGAAGTTATTGGCAACTGAAAACAGTCAATCCATTGAAAATGCGCTATCTGATCTCAGCTGGAATCTGCAAATTGAATACGGCATCGATAAAGTCATGCTCTACGACGCACAAGGTTTTGAGCTTTCAACAACAGCCGAAATGAACGAGCAGATCTTCGCGCAATCAATTCTCAGAAAAGAACAGCATGACTGGCGACTGCAGTGCAATGCGCAGTGTTATGTTGTCGCTGGCGCCCCTATTCTTTACGAGGGCGATGTGGTGGGTGTCGTCGCGCTGAGCGAACCTTTGACCAATGTTCTTTTAAAGTTCTATCAGATTAACGAAATCAATACAGCCTTGTTATCTGAACGTTATGAACGCTACACCTATGTCGAGCATCTACCTGAATGGAGCCATAACCTTGTTGCGCTGACTAACCCAAGCCTAACGCGCGACATTATCGATCTAGCTCTAGCGGACTTGCGCTTTAGTGATCTTAGCGCCAAAGAAAACTTCATTGAGGTCAATGATCGAACCTACCACATGCGTAGCTTTGAACTAGGCGAAAATACCTTGCTAACTATTCGTGATGTAAGCGAAGGAAAAGCGATTGTTGAACACACGCTTGCCAACATGCGGTGGATGCTGATGATTTGTCTTATCGTTGCGGAATGCTTATTACTCTTGGTGCTTTGGCGACCAATGACACGCTTGCGTCGCACAACGAACATTCTTCCGTCGCTGGCTAGCCGCAATTATGCGCAAGCTAAAAAAGACTTCGATAAACTGGGTGCGAGTCGCTTCGTCAATGACGAAGCAGACATTCTACGTATCACCGCATCGGGACTATGTGATGAGTTAGAAAGCATGCGCGAGCAGCTCGAAACCCGTGCGAGTGAACTCGAAAAACGAGGTCGCGAGTTAGAGCTTGAACGTGACTTTGTAAATCAGTTATTCAATACCATGCACGCAGCCATCATTATTCAAGATGGCGATGGTTATATCCGTCAAACAAATCACTACACGCAATCAATAACTGGTTTCTCGCAAGAAAAACTCAATGGAATGCATTTCGCAAAACTCTTAGACCCGAGCGAAAACTTTGATGAAATCATCAAGCATGTCAAAGACATCTCACAATCAGATTCCGGCGAATTTCAGCACGAAGCTGCGGTTATCACACATGACCAACACCTCCGTTTTCTGGCTTGGCGCCACGCCCCTTTAATCAATCAAAAAACAGGCTCACGCCAAGTGTTATCGATTGCCGTAGACATTTCGGGGCGCATCGAAGCTGAGACTGAATTAGCGTGGCTTGCGCGCCACGACACTTTGAGCGGCTTGCACAATCGGCATGCATTTGAAGAAGAGCTCGCCAAATGCTTTGCTAATTTTCATGACAACAGCCATCAATTTGGTGTGATGTTTGTTGATTTAGATGATTTCAAATCGATCAATGATACCTACGGCCACCACAAAGGTGACGAGATGATTCGAGCGGTTGCAAATACCTTAAAAGATTGTAGCCGTGATACAGATTTTGTAGCGAGAATGGGTGGTGATGAGTTTGCGCTAATCGTACGCAACTTCCATCGCTATGATCTTGAGCGCATCGCTGAACGCATGCTTGAACAGCTCTCTAGCATCGTACTAGAACCGCAAATTCATTGTTCGGCCAGTATAGGCGTCGCGGTACATAGCGCCTTGATTCCATCGCCTGATGTGTTAATCAGCGACGCGGACACCGCCATGTACGCAGCGAAAGAAGCGGG
>NZ_LWGF01000867.1:0-14228 GCF_001635355.1 Oleiphilus sp. HI0125 | reverse complement strand
AAACGAATCGCTTATAGCGATGGAGCAGCCCCGAACCTTCGAGACCCAAAGATGGGTAAATATCTTCCAGAATTAATATAAATTTACTTATGTCATGTAAGGCAGGCTTACTTGAGAAAATTTCGACATATTGTTCGAAAACCATTTTCTCGAAACGTGATAGCTCTCGAATTTGAGGTTTAGCTCCCTGAACGGGTTGATCGCAATTGGCTATGGCTAGCTCGAACAATTCGCGATGATCCCTAAGTTGCTCCTTAAGTTTATTCCACTCCAACACCGATTCCTCATAAATCGCGCCAGTTTCCAGAGGCATTGCGGAGTCTTCCAGACCGCGCCCTATACTCATTTTTCTGTTAGCTCTCGCAAGCATCAAATGCTCAATCAAATGCAACCCTTTATATCCATCACCTTTGCCTACGAATGTCAGTTTTGACTGGAGTTTGTCAATCGACCTCAGAATACTTTTTAATTCATCGCGGACTTCAGCATTTGTGCTATTTGATATAACGCCAGTTCCGTAGGCCAAAGCGAACTCTCCTAATATTCTTTTTGCAGCGTCACTAAATTTTTGCCATTTATCCAAATCGGTAGTCATTGGTCCCCTCCTGAAGATTTTTTTATTTCAATGAATCCAAATAATCGGCCCAAGCCTGCATCATTTCTACACGCTGATTGAGATGCGTAGTTCTGTTATAAGCTCTACCATTTGTATCTTTAACTGCATGAGCGAGCTGATGCTCAATCCAATCAACACGGTAACCTAACTCTTCATCCAACAGCGTCCTTGCAATAGAGCGAAAGCCATGAGGGGTGATCTGATCATTGCTATATCCAAGTGCTCGGAGTGCTGTACGCACACCGTTATCACTCATTGGGCGCCGCCAGTCTCTTGGACTAGGGAACACGTATTTACTTTTAGACTCGATGAGTTTTATTTCTTTAATTAGCTCTAGCGCCTGATCGGATAAAGGGACCACGTGAGGCAGTTTCATCTTCATCTTTTCTGCAGGGATTTCCCACAAACCTTTATCGAGATCAAGTTCACTCCATTCCATATGTCGAAGCTCACCTGGTCGGCAAAACAAAAGCGGGGTCAATTGCAGAGCAGTTTTTACATATATCCCCCCAGAATATGCATCAATTGCGCGAAGTAATACCCCCAATTCCTTTTTATCTAAGATTGCAGAAAAATGACTCTCAACAGGTTTAGCAAGCGCTCCTTTTAGATCTTGAGATGGGTCCCTTTCAGCTCTTCCAGTCGCAACTGCAAACCGGAAGATTAGTCCTGCTGTTTGCTTCACCCTATGAGCCGTGTCTACTGCGCCTTCCGATTCTTTCTTCCTTAAGGTTTGCAGCAACTCTAAAGGTGTTATTTCCGCAATATGACGTTTACCGAGAGAGGGATTTAGATACTTCTTTATAAACCGCTCAACGCGAACTGCATGACCTTTTGACCAATGAGGGAGCTCTCGTTGATACCATTCGTCAGCAACTGCAGCAAAAGAGTTACCCACTCCAACAGCCTTGGCTAACTTTTCCTTACGCCGCAGTTCTGCTGGATCATACCCCTCATGTAATTGCTCTCTGGCTTCATCCCGCTTCTTTCGTGCATCTTTAAGAGAAACGTGCTTTACGTTATTTGGATTATCGTAATAGACACCAAATGAGAGGCTCTTTTCTTTACCCCCAAAACGATACTTAAGACGCCAATATTTAGCCCCCTTTGGGGTGACTTCTACGTACAGCCCTTCTCCATCAAAAAGCTTATAAGCCTTCTCTCGAGCCTTGGCATTTTTTATTTGAGTGTTACTGAGCTTGTCGGTTTCACGTGACATAACGATATGCCCCCAGGGGTATTTGAATGTCCCCCAAATATGTCCCCAAACTGGCAAATATGTCCACAGATGTTAATGGACTTTAATGGATGGTGTATAAACGAAAAAGCCCGCTAGAAGCGGGCTTTCGAGATGTTCTTGGACGTTGCAAGAACTATATTTGGTAGCGGGGGCCGGATTTGAACCGACGACCTTCGGGTTATGAGCCCGACGAGCTACCAGGCTGCTCCACCCCGCATCAAAACTTTTTGCTTGTTCCTAGCTGGTTCTAGGCTCAAGGTTTGAGAGATTTTGTCTGGCTGCGTTTGCGCCCTCCCTCAACACGGCGCGAATAATATAGAGTGCTGAGCACTTGGTCAAGCGTCCTTTCAAATAAAATTTGCAATATTGATTACACAAAGCAAAAAAAGCGGATTACTAATCTTCTAAAGTGTCTTGAAGTGTCTCAATCCATTCATCTAATTCGTCTTTGGCGTGCTCCACTTGACGCTCTGTTAACGTCGGCACTAGACGATCAAGTATTTGCTCTACCTGCTTACGATTTTCAGAACGGCTAGCGGCATAGTCTTCCGTCCACCAAATTGAAGGGTCTACAATCCAGATACTCAAACTCTGGGCATCTCCGGAAGTGACGGCTCGTCGTAAACTCGCCGCCCATTGATTGGTGTTTTCATTTCGAATATTAAACTCATTCGGCAATAGAGAAATGTTCTCTCTAACAATCTCGACCTGCTCATCATTTAAATCACCAAACCAATTCTCTAATCGCTCAATTCGCTGATCTTCTTTGTCTTCTTCGTTTGTTAAAGCTTTAAACCAACGCTCTTTACCTTCTTCTAAGTATTCATCAAAGGCGTCTAAGTTAGAGTTATCTAACATTAACCACAAAGGCTCTATTCGGGGCGCCAATGAACTCAGAAATCGATCAATGTTGCGTTCGAGCGTATCGAATAGTTCCGACACATCTTCTGCCGAGGGCGCACTTTGCCATTTCTCACTGGAACGATTTAAATCAGCAACCAACACGGGAAAGCCTTCTTTTAAAAACCATGCTTTCATTTCTTCGGCGACAACTTCAACTTGCTCTTCTTGTTGATCATTCAAATCAAACATTCGAGATAGCTGCCATGAACTTAGCCAAGGCAAACGTTCAAACAAAAAGCCGAAGGTGGAACATGCGCCTAAACTCAGAGACAAGATAATCACGGTAAGTTTTCGGTAAAAAGACACTGATACGAGCCTCTAAACAAATGTTATTTTTATTTATACGCGCCATTTAAGTATTCTGGTTGGCAGTGAAATATTGAGTGCAATGCGACTTATTCATACCACAATTCAAAAGAAACATTATGTCTACATTTTCTAGTTCTTCGCGAACCTTATTTGTTCTTGCCGCTTTTGTCATTGTGGTAGCCGGAATGCGCGCCGCTGAATCCATCATGGTGACATTTTTATTATCCGGTTTCTTTGCGATTATTTGCGCGCCGCCCTTCTTATATTTACAAAAGAAAGGTACGCCTGCGTGGCTGTCACTCATTCTCGTTGTTATTTTCATCAGTCTATTTCAACTCTTACTCATCAGCATCATTGGCAGCTCAGCAAAGGAGTTCTCGAATGACCTTCCGGTGTATCAGGAGAAACTTCAAAGCATCACCGCAAATAGTATTAACGCCTTAGGCCAGTGGGGCATTGAAATTCCAAGACAGCGACTACTCGAAACCTTTGACCCCTCGAGTATATTTCAAACCGCCATGGGCGCACTTGGTAGCTTAGGTGGCGTATTATCAAACTCCTTCCTCATTATTCTAACCGTTGTATTTATGCTCTTTGAGAGCTTGTCATTGCCGAATAAACTACACCGAGCCTTCGGCGAAAATAACAGCCAGATCGAACATATCGATCGCTTTCTTGCTACGGTCAAAACCTATATGACAATTAAAGCGCTCGTAAGTCTCGCAACAGGCGCTCTGATATACGTCGGTTTGCTACTTATTGGCGTTGATTACCCATTGCTATGGGCAGTGCTCGCCTTCTTCCTCAACTTTGTACCGAACATCGGGTCAATCATTGCGGCAGTGCCTACGGTCTTGCTCGCGTTAATCCAACTTGGCCCAATAAGCGCTGCCTTTACTGCAGCTTTATATATCGCTGCCAATATGGTGATGGGGAACATGGTCGAGCCAAAGTTTTTGGGCCGGGGCTTAGGCTTGTCGACGCTTGTCGTGTTCTTGTCATTAGTGTTTTGGGGTTGGGTGTTTGGGCCTGTAGGAATGTTCTTATCAGTGCCACTCACCATGCTATTAAAAATCGCACTGGAGTCGAGTGAAGAAACTCAATGGATTGCGATATTAATGGGCTCTGACGAGCCAGAAAGTGATCACGAAATCAAAAAAATATAAAATACTGGCTTTAAGAGAGTTTTTCTTTGCGGTTAAGAAATCTTTCTGGTATAAAGTCGGGCTCTTTGGTTAGGGCTCCATCAAAACGGGCGAAAAATCGTCTATTTGACCGCGTGCAGACTGCTTTGAAGTTCTGCAAATCGCAGCCCAAAAGATATGAATTTATTCTATACGCTCACTAAGCGCATAGAAATTGGAGGCAAGGTTTTAGTATGTCTAGAGTATGTCAGGTTACAGGTAAGCGTCCTGTAACAGGTAACAACGTTTCACACGCAAAAAACACTACTCGTCGTCGTTTTTTGCCAAACCTACAATCTCACCGTTTTTGGGTTGAGAGCGAGAACCGTTTTGTAAAACTACGTGTTTCTACAAAAGGTATGCGCATTATTGATAAGAAAGGCATTGATGCAGTTCTTAGCGATCTTCGCGCTCGTGGCGAAAAAGTTTAAGGAGAGTAGACAATGAGAGATAAGATCCGTTTAGTATCAAGCGCTGGCACTGGTCACTTCTACACGACTGACAAGAACAAGCGTAACATGCCTGAAAAAATGGAAATCAAAAAGTACGATCCTGTTGTTCGTAAGCACGTGATCTACAAGGAAGCGAAAATCAAGTAAGCCTCGCTACTTGCTTCCTGAAAAGCCCGACACTAGATCGATTCATTCGATTAACAGCGTCGGGTTTTTTATTGCCTATTTGCTGGCAATATAGGTTTCGGGCAACCCGAACTCTAAGGCAATCGGCAAATGATCTGAAACTGAGAACGGCAACACTTCGGCGTATCTCACCTCTAAAGATCGACTTACCAATATATGATCTAAATCTTTTCTAGGCTGCCAACTAGGGAAGGTATGACTCACTCCGGGTAACGCCACCAAATCAAGCTCACTCAAGCAACCATGCCCGAGCAAACTTTGCAGGTGCGTATTCATATCACCCATCAAAATAATATGCTGATAACCATCGATCAGCTTTTTAACAAACGATAACTGCGCCTTCTGTGCGGCTGACGATAACGATAAATGCAGAATAACAAGCACTATAGGATCTTTCTCATCGCCATATTTCGCAACAATCACTCCTCTACCAGGAATCAAAGATGGCAAAGGATACTCTTCTACCGACAAAGGGCAAAAACGGCTCAATAAACCATTACTATGCTGAGCAATAGGGCCGAAGTTTCGATTCAGCTGCTGATACCAAAATGGAAAGCCAGCCGTTTTAGCTAAAAACTCAACTTGGTTTACGAAGCCAGTACGCAAACTGCCTCCATCCACCTCTTGCAAGGCAACCACATCATATGCCTCGAGAAGAGAGGCTATCTTAACTAAGTTGGTTTGACGTTGAGCATGCGGCAAAAAGTGCTGCCAACTGCGCGTAAGGTAATGACGATACGCTGAAGTGGAAATGCCGACTTGTATGTTGTAAGTCAGTAATCGAATAGATTGAGAAGGAGAAACATTAGGAATATCAGATAAGTACTCAGGCGCAGTACTAGACGATACACCTAAACGAAAGTCTTTATCAGAGGGGGTGAGTAGACGCTTAACGCGACTACGCAACTGTGTATACATACCCCCTCCTTCAACTAATTTATTTTGCTGCAGTTAGCGCTGCTCGTTCTTGCGCTATAAGAAAGTTAGCAACCTTAATCATATTTGCAAAACCGCCCGCGTCACGAACACCAATTTTATATTTACCATTTACGATAAGTGCTGGCACGCCTGTCAGACGATAAGCCTTGATACGATCACCCGCTTTCTTCACTTGCTCATCAATTTTAGAGATTTTGCGGAAACCAGACGCTTCAAACACTGCCATGTACTGCTCTTCTGATACGCCGTGCTTTTCAAAAATTTCTACAAAATCATCACGATCTTGATATTTCTTAGGAGCACCTTGAATCGCATCAAATAAAGCTTGGTGCATCTCTTCGATCTTACCTAGCTCCTCTGCTGCAAAGAATACTTCCGCGTGCGTTACCCAACCTGGGAACGTTGCTGGCAACAAACGGAAATCAACATCATCTGGGAAGCTTTCTTCCCATTGCGGAAGATGATCGTTGTTGAATTCATAACAATGAGGACAGCCGTACCAAAACACCTCTACAACTTCTATTTTAGAAGCGTCACCAGTCTTAACTGGGAATGGCAATTCTTTGTAGTGTGTACCTTTCTCCCACAAGCTGGCAGCGGAAGTCGCGACGCTGAATAGCATGGTAGCTGCAAGCATAAGCGCGCTTAGAATACGAAATTGAAACATGAAGTGTCCTCATAACAAGTGTTTAGCAATAACCGAAAGATAATAGGCCTGCCCTTGAACGTACTCAAGCAAGCTTAGATGACTATTAGATTAAACTTGTCAGACAGAAAACAAAGGTCACAGTTCCCTAGCTTTCAAATGATATTGCGGACATAAAAAAACCCGAGATGTAGATGTCTCGGGTTTTCAAATCTATGAAGAAGCGATTACTCAGAAAGACCTGAAATATAGCTCGCTACCGCTTCAATTTCACGATCGTTCATACGTGCAGCAATTGAACGCATCACACGCGCATCACCGTCGTTAGCTCGCTCACCGCTACGCCATTTTTTCATTTGCGCAATCGTGTAATCAGCATGCTGACCGCTAAGCGCTGGGAAACCTGCCGCCTCAACACCTTTACCTGAAGGACCGTGACAAGCGATACATGCTGCCATTTTAGTAGCTGGGTTACCGGCACGGTAAAGAGCGCGACCTTCTTCAACTAATTCTGGATCCGCTTGACCAACTGTTGTTGTTTGCGCCGCAAAGTACGCTGCAACATCTGCCATGTCTTGGTCACTAAAACCATCTAAAAGACCCGTCATTTCAACAATCACACGACGACCTTCTTTTTGATCATACATTTGCTTTAGCAAGTATCTCTCGCCTTGACCTGCTAACTTAGGGAAGTTACCCGCCGCACTATTACCATCTGCACCATGACATGCAGCACATACCGCAGACTTGTCTTTACCAGCTTGCACATCGCCTACAACTTCAGCAGAAACAAATGCAGAGCTGCTTAGACCTAATGCAACTACCAACCCCTTAAACAACTTATTCATAATTTGCGCGCTCACTCTAATAAATTCGCCATTCACTGCGGCTTTATTCTTCTATTATTTCGCCAACCTGACCTTCAGTAATTATATCGACTGATTAAGATCTCACAAGAAAGATCAGGCAAAAAAAGTGGGGGTATTATACACTAAGCCCCCAGTGATAAAAGACTTTAAGTCAGTACCAATGAGTATCAATGCATGAGTGACCAAGCAAAACCTGCCACCTTATTTCGACTCGCCTATGATTCTGCCGCATTTATGCAAAGCGGCTCAAAACTTTCAAACTGTCCGAGTGATAACGGAATCGAAATTGCCTTTGCTGGCAGGTCAAATGCCGGAAAGTCCTCTGCTATTAATAGCATCACTCAAAACAAGAAACTGGCGCGCACAAGTAAAACACCTGGTCGCACGCAACTGATCAATTTCTTCTCCCTAGATATAGAAGGCGTGCGCTTGGTCGACTTACCGGGTTACGGCTATGCAAAAGTGTCCCTAGACATGAAGGAAGCATGGGGACGCCACCTTGAAGATTACCTTCAAAACAGAGACAGCCTAGTAGGCTTAGTGCTGATTATGGATATCCGAAAGCCCCTTACAGAGTTCGACACGATGCTGCTCGACTGGAGCAAAAAGAGCGAACTCAGTACAACCATTCTTTTGACGAAAGCAGACAAATTGAAATATGGGCCAGCTAAAACTGTTCTCTTACAGGTACGCAAAGCACTGGAAGATCACGGTTTTATCAATGATATTTTGTTGTTTTCGAGTTTGAAAGGAACAGGCGTCAAAGAAGCGAGAAACGCATTAAACCGAAATTTCTCGCACTTTTTGGAAGATGAAGAAGAAAGTACAGAAAGCTAAACGCCTGGCAGAACCTCATCGAAGCAATAACCCTCTTGAAGCTTGGCAAGCTCAGCTTGCTCAGGCTCTCTTAAATGCGGAACGATAAAGTCTAAGACTTGATACACACCATGCTGAATAGCTTTAGGGTTACTTTCGCGATCTTCTTGCGTACCATGCATCGTCTTAAGAAAGGTCATCCAATTCGTCACAATCAGCCATACGTTCAAGGCTTTAGACTGACGCTGCTGTTCCGTCTGCCTTGAGAAAATCTCACTCAACTCTAAAGCCTCGATAATGCTCATCACGCCTCGCACACAACGCAAGGTAAATGCCCGATAATCCTCACGCAATTTGTCGTCATTATCGAGAAGATGCTCCAAGTCACGATGTAAAAAACGATAGGCCCACAGCCCATTAAACACCGCATCTAAGTATGAAAGTAAATCTTCTACTTTTATCTTTCGCCCTTCAGGAACACGGAGATAGGTATCCACCATCAACTCATAGTTTTTGAAGATCTGATAAATAATGTCGCTCTTATTTCGGAAGTGGTAATACAAATTACCAGGCGACATATTAAGATGCGCAGCGATATGGTTCGTTGAGACGTTTCGCTCGCCTTGCGCGTTAAACAAGTCCAAGCTCTCTAAGATAATGCGTTCTTTTGTTTTAGATGCCACAAAACTGCCTTACTAATTCCGATCTCTAAGTTCTTGTTCGCCTACGCTTCGAATCATTATTTTATGATAATTTCGGCAAACGCATTGACTCATTAGAGTATATACTCTAATTTTTTATTTTGCAGTCCACACATGATAAAAAGCGTGATCAAGCGCAAGCATACTCTCGGAGGAAGCCCCAATGGTAGCTGACGTTGTACAAATTTCTGAAAGCCAGACACAGATCAAAAAAATGCAAGGCATTTTTAAAGAACAAACCCAAGCTTTCCGTCGTAACCCGATGCCAAGCTATGAAGAAAGAGTTGCGAATCTTAAGAAGCTGCGCCAAGCCCTTTTAGACAACGAAGCAACGTTCATTGAGAAGATCTCTCAAGACTTTTCGAGCCGCTCCGAGAACGAAACACGCCTCGCTGAGATCATGCCTGTACTGCATAGCATTGATTACACGCTTAAGAACTTAAAGCGTTGGATGCAATCCGACAAGAAGAAGGTTTCGACTTTATTTATGCCTGCTAGCGCACGTGTTGAATACCAACCACTTGGTGTCGTTGGAATCATCGCGCCATGGAACTACACCTTATCCTTATCGCTTGGCCCACTAGTTTCAGCTCTTGCTGCGGGCAACCGTACAATGATCAAGATGTCTGAATTCACCCCAGTCACCTCGGCATTTGTTGAAGAACTTCTATCGAAGATTTTTCCTCAAAACCTAGTCGCAGTTATTAATGGTGATGCGGATGTAGCCGTTTCATTCTCTGATATTCCTTGGAACCACTTGTTGTTTACTGGCTCTACGAGCGTTGGTCGCCATGTTATGCGTGCTGCGTCTGCCAACCTTACCCCTGTCACCCTTGAGCTTGGCGGCAAGTCACCAACGATTATTTCTGACTCAGTAAAAATGGATGAAGCCATCAAGCCGATTGTGTTTGGTAAAGCCTTCAATGCTGGCCAGACTTGTATTGCGCCAGACTACATTCTTTGCCCTGAAAATCGTCTTGAGCATTTTGTTGATTCATTCCAGCGCGAATTCGCTGACATGTACCCAACGCTCAAGCACAACGAAGATTTCTCAGCAGTGATCAATGAGCGCCAATATCAGCGCCTTCAAAACTACATCAAAGATGCTGAAGCAAAAGGTGCGACTGTCATTGCTTGTAATAATGCTGGCGAAGATATGGCTAGTGGTACGCGTAAAATGCCGATTTACTTAGTACTAAATCCAACGCCAGACATGCTCTGCATGCAAGACGAGATCTTTGGCCCTGTATTGCCAGTACTTACTACAAAATCTATTGAAGAAGCGATTGATATTGTCAACGATCGTCCATCACCATTAGCCTTGTACTACTTTGGCCATGACAAAGATGAGCAACGTTTTGTCTTAGATCATGTTCGATCTGGTGGCGTGTGCTTGAACGACACTTTGTCTCACTTTGCGCAAGAAGATCTTCACTTCGGTGGCGTTGGTGAATCAGGAATGGGTGCTTATCATGGCGAAGATGGTTTTGCGACCTTCTCCCACAAAAAGCCTATTTTTACGAAAGGCATTTTGAACAGTACGAAATTCGCCTACCCGCCATATGGCACAGCCATTCATAAGGCAATTTTCTCTCTATTTATGCGCTAAGCGCTCTACTGACAAAGGCACCTCTCGGGTGCCTTTGTTTTATACCCCTTCTATAATCTCTGCATTGTTTCGAATAAAAGATTTGTTTAATATTCGCGCTTTGCATTGTGCGTTAAAGACTTATACAAACCTGCTTCGAATTTAATTGAGACATTAATATGACGACGGTTATTTACCCAGGCACCTTTGACCCGATTACAAACGGCCATACTAATTTGGTTGAGCGTGCGGCACGCGTATTCGACGACATTATTATTGCGGTTGCAGCAAGCCCCAAAAAACGTCCGCTATTTCCACTCGATCAGCGTGTCGAGCTTGCGCAGGAAGTACTAAGTCATATCGATGGCGTAAAGGTCATTGGTTTTGAAAACTTGCTGGCTGAATTTGTAAAAGAACATCAGGGCAACGTGATCTTACGTGGATTACGCGCCGTATCTGACTTCGAATATGAATTCCAACTGGCTGATATGAATCGCCGGCTCGTGCCTCAAGCAGAGAGTATTTTCTTAACACCAGACAATCACTTATCGTACATTTCTTCGACATTGATTCGTGAGATTGCAGTACTGGGCGGAAACATTGATGAATTCGTTCATCCAACGGTCAGCAAAGCCCTAGACGAACACTTTAAGCAGCAGTAACAGGAACAGGAACAGGATCATGGCATTAATCATTACAGACGACTGCATCAACTGTGACGTTTGTGAGCCGGAGTGCCCCAACGAAGCCATTTCCCCTGGGGAAGAGATCTACGAGATCGAGCCATCTAAATGCACAGAATGTGTTGGTCACTATGACGAGCCACAGTGTCAGCAAGTGTGCCCTGTTGATTGCATCCCTCTTGATCCTGCTCACGATGAGACGCAAGAACAGCTCATGGCAAAATACGAAAAGCTAACGGGCATCTCCTAAAATTAGCCCTTTCTTAGATTCTGACTACACTTAGCCAAACAAATACAGTGAACTCAGTGTAGTTAGGTCGTTCATGAGCGAAGAAAAAGCAAACGAATCTGAAGTACCGTTAACCCCCGAACAACGTATCGAGCTATTAGAAAGCAAGGTTGACAAAAACCGTGTTTTCTTGTTGTTTTTTGCTCTCATTCTTACTGTCACCATTTCTGCGACCGTCACAGCATTTGTGATTTATTCGTTTGGCGGCGTTTCCTCCAATAACTCCGACGCATCAGACGATATTGCGAATACTATTGCTGGCCAGAAAGAACTGCTTGAGCAATATGATTTGCGTTTGGCGGAACTAAATGCGCATATCAAAAGTTTTGAAAATCGTATCGATAACAACGCGAACAGTACCATTCAGCAAGTACTCATCGAGCAAGAGCAAGCGAAGCAACGCTTCATGGAAACAGTGCGCTCGGCTGTATACGATCTAGCTCATATGGTGCCTGGCTCGCGATCTTGGTTGGAGCTCTACACCGAGCAATTAGAAGACGCAACGACCAAAAGCGCCATGCGTGAAAAGCAATTGAAAGAACTCAAAACAGCAAAACCGATCGACAAATCGGATTCATTTTTTGGGGATGATTTTTAGGCCAACCTTGGTTTCAAGCTCGCAAGAGAAGACTTCATACCATGCAAAGCGTTAATTTATGCGCAAAGAAATTCTGCCGTCGCGATCGCATCACTTAAAGCATTGTGCGCGTACGCTTTTGGCAAGCCGTAACGGTCACGACATACCTCTAGCTGGATAGCTCCCGCAGAGCCTTGTTTTTCCATCAACGTCCGCTCAATGACCATCGTATCGACGTAGTCGAAGATAAGAGGACAACCGTAATTCTCCCGCGCGACTTTCTGAAGAAAAGCTAGGTCTAAACGCGCATGGTGAAAAACCGCCACTGCTCCAGCTAACTCATTCATGAGTAAACCTAGAGCTTGCGTCACATTGCCTGCGCCAGCAACACACTAATTACTCAGACCATGCACTACTACGCTATCACCCACTGACTCGCTTGCATAACATAAGTGATGCTGTGCGCTTCGGTATTCAATAAAACCTTCCTGCACAATCACCCATGCGCTGCTCAAAATTTTATCCGTTACAGGGTTAAGCGTTGTCATCTCGCAGTCAATGACTACAAACCTTGTATCACCAACAGGGGATTTCCGAGCAATCGATTTTGCGTATACAAAGCATTAAGCGCCTCAATTGCTGCACTTTTTTTAGCGTAACGTAAACGACGATATAACCTAGAGAACACCATGACCAAAACGCATTTTCAGGGCTCGCTGACTTTCCGCAACAACGGCAAAAGCATCTTTTAATTGATTGCGTACTAAAGGCCCCAAGGAATCAGGCGCAAGATGGTTATTCACCTCTTCCCCTAATTGGATTTGTTGACTCTGATTGCTTGAACGTAAACTCGCAATAAACTCATGCGCATCAAGAAAGATGCCCGCCAATTCAGATAATATAAACTTCTTATCCACCAAAGCTTCGAGACGTGCTTCGGTACTCACCTCGGAAACTCCTTAAGCCTACGCGTACAAACGGATCAATACGATAATAGTTACCGTGCCTCAATATGTTAAATCTAAGAATGATTGGTAGCCCCATCTTTCTCCAACAAGAAGCGTTTAAAGACACCAAGACGAGGAGTATACTCCAAAACATCGCCACACACATATGCCTGAAAAATGGGGGGGGTTGACTCGCTTCATGGCTGACACAATCAAGAAAAGACTGGGTTAGCGAGCCCCCATCAAACGGGATGCAAGCACCATAAAATACTCACTCATATATCTCATTTTGGATCGAATTAATAAGTTCAATACCTGTTATACGGATCCCAGACTTAAAGCACGTGTTAATTATGTAAATGAAAGTGGAGCCTATAGCTTTTGGAACAAAAATAAAGGCCAGTACATGTACTGGCCTTCAGAGAAGATATTCGGATTATTCGGTGTCACACAGCCCGTCGACGAGCGACCCCCAAACAAAATAGACCAAGACCAAGAATCGCTACTGCTGCAGGCTCAGATACTGTAGATGCCGTGCCTTTATAAATTATACCAGTTGGACCATTGCCTGAGTTTGTGACCCAAAAATTTAAACGCCCACCCTTTTCAAGAATCATGGATGAATTCACGTAATCATAAACGTTAATAACCTGCGCCCAAGGATTTCCACCAGCCACATCATAGCGGTTAATATCAGCAAGAATCTTACCTTTGGATCGGATTTGGAGATCGTCATCAAAAGACACGAAAAGAGAATCTATGCGCATATCTTGGTTAGGTCTATTTAAATCCAATTCCCAAACCCGATATTCGACGCCAGCCTCTTTCCATACCCCAGTAGGCTGAACCCAACTGGCACCCTCAAGCTCAGTACCAATTGGATCAATATAGGTATTTGTCGTCTGATCATTTAACAAACAACCAGTCATGTATCGGCACTTATCATCTATAGCAGACACAAACGTAATTGTGGCAGCGAAAGCCGAGGTACTTGCTAACCCTAACATTAAGGCTGCAATTAGTTTTTGAAAGTTCATTTATACTATCCTTCCTATGTAGTAACTGCTTAAGTGTCTTTCATATCATTGAAAGCATAAAAAGCAAAAAATAAACCAGAATCTTTTTATTGATATTTATCAGTAATTTATGATTATTTTTATTATGGATAAAAACCAATAATGTAAAATAAATCGACAGTTCTTTGAGCGCACAAGCTCGAGAAAAAATCACTCCAAAATACAAATGATTGTTTTCTATCGTGATCGTAAATAATTTTTTAATGG
>NZ_LWGF01000866.1:0-1197 GCF_001635355.1 Oleiphilus sp. HI0125 | reverse complement strand
TCCCTTTGAAGAATGGGCCATCACAATGTGGACAGTACGCCACGCCATTACCGATATTTTCTTTCTCACCAGGAACGTTTAGCTCTCTCCACTTCGCCCCTGTTGCGACAATCAAGGTCTTGGTATCGATACGCTCACCTGATGACAAGACCACGGTTTTGATCTCTTCATCGATCACTTCGCTCACACGCAAGTGCTCTTTCACCGTAATGTCGTAATCATTCATGTGATTGATTAAGTTTCCTGTTAGTTCAGGACCGGTTGTACTCGATACTGAAATGAGGTTTTCGATGCCCATTGTGTCTTTCACTTGGCCACCTAATCGCTCAGCAATCAGCGTTACTTTCAAACCTTTGCGCGCACTATAAATCGCTGAAGCAACACCTGCTGGACCACCACCGATAACAGTCACGTCTTGCAAAGGCAGTGCGTCAGACTCATCTGACTGGGCGATACTTGCATCGCGCTCCATCAATTTCTCGATCAACTGTGCGGCATCAACTTTACCATTCGCGAATAATTCGCCATTGACATAAACAGCTGGGACGCCCTGAATGTCGCGTTCTTTGATGATATCTTGGAACAAGCCTCCATCGATCATTTCGCTCGAGATATTGTCGTTAAGCAAAGCAAATTGATTCAGAGCCTGAACGACATCTGGGCAGTTGTGGCAGCTCAAACCGATGAACACTTCAAAGTGTAACTTTTCACCAACGCGCCCCACCATTTTTTGCAAAGACTCATCTAACTTTAAAGGTGTGCCAGTCGCCTGAAGCACCGCTAAGATAAGTGAATTAAATTCGTGACCACTTGGGATACCTGAGAACTGGACACCTGTGTCTTTGCCATCAACTTCAATGTAGAAGCTGATCGGACTACGTAAACCTGTGGCACGTTCTTCTAGCGAAAGAAGATCATTGGTGCCTGCAATATCAGCAAGAAACTTTTTCAGCTCCTCACGTTTTTCATGTTCGCCACTTTGAAGAACGAAAGTAAGCGGCGCCTGCATTGAGGCTGTGTACTGTTTAATTGCCTGTAGAATGTCTTGAGATAGCATGATGCTCACCTGTATGTTTCTAAAGTGGTTTTTGATTTTGTTCAGCCCGCTGTTGATTCGGGACTTAGTATTCTGATCCGAAGAGATTTGAAGATAATTTCTAGTCTTGACTCTTCTTTTCTTATCGGCGCTGGCCGACA
>NZ_LWGF01000865.1:0-1093 GCF_001635355.1 Oleiphilus sp. HI0125 | reverse complement strand
TGTCTCGCCATATAATCCTTGCCTGCTCAGTGTTCCGAAACACGCGTAACACAGCCATTGCTTGAGTTTCATCATTACACTCGTCTAGCTTCTGAGCTAAGAGCTGAGTCATCAATTTTTCAGATCGCCCTAAAAACAAAGCCGAATCCGGTGACTGCCAATCAACTAATACTTCAGGGTACTTAGAGACAAACTCAGCGACAAAAGGGCTGAGCGCACAAGCTCGCGTCAACGTTGCTTTGAAATCATCAGACAGCAATTCATAAGAATCACTTTCCTGAACATGATCTAAAAAACGGGTAGCGTTTGCGCGTAAAGAGGATGGTTGCTCAACGACAAAATGTGCGAACGACATAGTGGATACCAATGAAACGATAAAGAATACGAGTAATGCGAAGAAGTGTAGCAAAGCATCTCAACAAAATGCTGCCCTGCATCAAGTTTTAAGCCGGAAGAGGAAACCGAAAGACTTACTTATCTCGCATTCTAATTTGGCGTTTTTCTGATCCCGAGAGATGCGCATTGACCTCCCAATCGTACGGAAGAAAACCTTGAAGCTGCCAATCAGCAGGAACACTATCTTTTGGCAGATATGTATGAAGAAAAGCAGTCACCCCACCTACCGGTTCAAAATCCTCCTCGAACCAATCAAGCAAAGGTGTCACCTTGATCTGATTGCCATCAACAACCACGCCCTTTCCCGATTGTTTAAAGAAGCCAAAAGTTTGCTCAGACAACTGTTGCTCGAGCCTCTCGCCAACATAGGGCTCAGATCGCAAATCAGGACATGAAACAGAAGCGCAATTTAAAGCGAAATGAATGCGAGGCTCATTTTGTTTTCGCAAAATATCATGCTCAAGCTTTCGCAGGGTCATGTGCTCGTTATTAAATGTGCCGCAACTATGCGTCCACACAGGACGAAACATATTCCCTAAACCGCGAAGACTTTTCAGGGGCCAATTTTCGACAACCATATTGATCGCCATAATGTTGTACGCATTCAAGAAGTAGGCAATACGCTCCGTCTTATTCGTTAGTTGATCATAATCGTATTCAGCCAAAAACTGCATGAGCGTATCTAACCGATCGTCAG
>NZ_LWGF01000864.1:0-1259 GCF_001635355.1 Oleiphilus sp. HI0125 | reverse complement strand
GTCGAGTTACTTTACACATCAATAATCGATTAGTTTTTATAGAAGCCTTTAAACTCCTATTAAACAAGTTTTTTTATCAAAACAGCACACATTATGCTTAATTTAAGATCCTGCTGTTTAGCAGGGAATAAAAAATTAAAAGACGTAATAGGAAATCACTATGAACTATAAAAAATTGCTTGGTCTTGCGGCGGCTACCATACTAAGCACTAGCGCAAATGCTGCGATGTTTGTGTTTGATGACACTAGCGACACTGAAACTAAATTTGTGTCTAGCATCGACTTTGGCGATTTTGAAGTAACAGCTGGCTACACCAATGGTCTAAACCTTGGCAATGCAGGCTCTTTCAGCAAAACCACTAATACATTCGCGGGTGAGGTTTACTGGGATACAAATCCAGCAAACGGCGGCCTTGGCTTAACAAGCCCATTGAATTCTAGCGATGGTCTAGATTCAAACTTTCAGAATAATGCGGGTTCAGATGAAGTCTTATTCTTCGAATTTGATACAAGCACTATTCTTGACACTGTTTGGTTCAACGGCAGTCATAAAGATCTTGTAACGGCTGATCGCAATAACAACATTTACGATGGTGGCGACGCATTGTTCAACATCTTCGCAAGTGCTGATGGCATCGACTACACCAGCGTATTCTCGCCTGCTAGCAATGGTCATTATCAACAAGCACCAATCGATCGCGACTACCTAACAACTGGCGTTGACATGGGTTACATGTACTACGCAGTCGCATCTACAGGCTGGGGTTCACACTCAAGCTATGTTGAGAAAATCAGCTACAACGCAGTTAGCGAGCCCGCTACGCTTGCACTACTAGGCCTTGGCGTACTTGGTCTAGGCGCAGCACGTCGTCGCTCAGCGAAATAGTCAGCCATGACGATAAATAAGCCTAAATCGACGCGGTATTAGGCTTATTTTTTTGTCTTTTCGCCTCGCTTGAGCAACGTTTCGAACAGTACTTAACCTGCTCCCAATCACGCTCCCACTTTTTACGCCAAGTGAAAGGCCTTTGACACATAACACAAAGCTTTGAAGGCAACTCAGACTTTTTCATTACGTTCTAGCTTGTGAAAGAAACTCTCGGCATCGCTTGCGATTAATTGTCGTTTCGCATCATCCATTTTCTCTAAGGTTCGATACGGCATAGATAAGCGCTGATTACCGCGAAGTTTGTCTTGATTGCGCGCCAAGAAATCCCAGTAAAGATAGTTAAACGGACAGGCGGATTCGCCGTTCTTAT
>NZ_LWGF01000863.1:0-787 GCF_001635355.1 Oleiphilus sp. HI0125 | reverse complement strand
ACATTGCAGGACTTGTTGAAGGGGCCTCTAAAGGTGAAGGTCTTGGTAACCAATTCTTAGCCAATATTCGTGAAACAGACGCTATCGCGCACGTAGTACGCTGCTTTGAAGATGAGAACGTTGTGCACGTCTCAGCAAAAGTTAACCCCCAAGCTGACGTCGACGTCATTAACACAGAGCTTGCGCTTGCCGACCTAGATACCGTAGAAAAAGCGGTAAAGCGTTACACGCGTACAGCTAAAAGTGGCGACAAAGATGCTAAGAAAGCACTAGCGCTTTTAGAGAGCAAATTACTCCCTCACCTCAACGAAGGTCTGCCAGTTCGCGCATTAGGCTTAGATGAGGACGAACTTAAAACCATCAAAGAGCTATGTCTTCTAACGATCAAGCCAACCATGTACATCGCTAACGTAGATGAAGACGGTTTTGAGAACAATCCACACCTCGATGCCGTGCGCGAAATCGCTGAAAAAGAAAACGCTGTCGTTGTACCTATCTGCAATAAGTTAGAAGCTGAAATTTCAGAGCTAGAAGATGAAGAGCGTGATGAATTTCTTGCTGACTTAGGCATGGAAGAGCCAGGCCTTGATCGTGTTATTCGCGCAGGCTACGAACTACTAGGTTTACAAACCTATTTCACTGCAGGCAAAAAAGAAGTGCGTGCATGGACAATGAAAGCCGGTGACACTGCGCCAAAAGCAGCTGCCGTGATACATACAGATTTCGAAAAAGGCTTCATTAGAGCTGAAGTAGTAGCCTATGACGACTACATCGAATTCAACGGTGA
>NZ_LWGF01000862.1:0-1367 GCF_001635355.1 Oleiphilus sp. HI0125 | reverse complement strand
GATCTCAGAATGCAGTTTGGCGGACTCGTTGCCGTCAACGGTGTAAACCTGCGTGTTGAAGAGGGTCAAATCGTATCAATCATTGGTCCTAATGGTGCTGGGAAAACAACCGTTTTTAACTGCTTAAGTGGCTTTTATACGCCTACTTCGGGGGTTGTTGAATTTATGGGAGAAGAAATCCAAAAGCTTCCTGATTTCAAAATCTCTCTAAAAGGCATGGTCCGCACCTTCCAACATGTTCGTTTATTTAACGAAATGACCGTGGTTGAGAATTTGTTAGTTGCCCAGCATCGACACTCAAATACCAACCTACTCTCAGGTTTATTCAATACTCCTGCTTACAAGAAGTCTGAAGAACGTGCGATGCACCGCGCGAGATACTGGCTCGACAAAGTGGGGCTGACCGATGTCGCTAACCGCGAGGCGGGCAACTTGTCTTACGGCCAACAGCGCAGACTAGAAATAGCACGCTGCATGGTAACCGAACCGAAGCTGCTTCTACTTGATGAACCTGCGGCTGGCCTAAACCCGAAAGAAACGAAAGACCTAGATAATCTAATTGTTTCGCTCAAAGAAGATTACCACGTATCGGTATTGCTAATTGAGCACGACATGAATCTCGTAATGGGTATTTCAGACAACATTTACGTTATCAATCAAGGAACTCCTCTTGCCTCTGGTACTCCAGAAGAGATCAAAGGAAATCCAGACGTAATCAAAGCATATTTGGGAGAGGTTTGATGTTAGTACTCGATAATGTCCATACCTACTACGGAAAGATTCAAGCACTTAAAGGCGTTTCGTTGAACGTCGATAAGGGTGAAATCGTCACACTAATTGGTGCTAACGGTGCAGGCAAATCTACCCTACTGATGACAGTGTGTGGAGACCCTCGCGCGAGCCAGGGGCGTATTGAATTTGAAGGCAAAGACATATCCAAGACAGATACTGCTGAAATCATGAGAAGCGGCCTTGCCGTTGTTCCAGAAGGTCGCCGTATCTTTTCTGGGCTGACGGTGGAAGAGAATCTACACATGGGTGGTTTTTTCGAGACAAATGAAAGTATCGAAGAGTCTCTCGAGTATGTGTTTGGGTTATTTCCTCGTCTGAAAGAACGCTTTCAACAACGTGGTGGAACCATGTCTGGCGGCGAGCAGCAGATGTTAGCTATCGGCCGAGCACTAATGAGCAAGCCAAAAATGCTCTTTTTGGACGAACCCTCGCTCGGACTGGCCCCTATCATCATTAACCAAATTTTTGAGATTATTGAACAGTTACGCGAGCAAGGCATGACTATCTTTTTAGTCGAGCAAAACGCGAACCAAGCACTTAAGCTTGCTGACCGTGGCTATGTTCTCGAAAACGGC
>NZ_LWGF01000861.1:0-1067 GCF_001635355.1 Oleiphilus sp. HI0125 | reverse complement strand
TCGTTTAGGAAAGTTTGGTATCGCGAGCTTTGATCGTAGCGATTACTTCAATCAGAGTGCTGATCATCAAGATGACGATTTAAAGCAATGTGTCATTAAAAAAGTAAATGCCTTTTACACGTTGAACCAGCGACATGTTCCAACTATTCAGTCAGTTCGCCTACTTGCGAACGTTCGTTATTTCGGGGTGATTTTTAACCCTGTTAGCTTTTACTACTGCTTTGATGAGAATGAGCGGCTAACTTCGATATTGGCTGAAATTACTAATACGCCATGGGATGAGCGTCATAGTTACGTCCTCCCGATTGCTGATGGTAAGTTAGATTATCAGAGCTTTGATGATGCAGTGATTGAAGTAGAACAACTTCGTGAGACGGTCAGCCGCTTTTCGTTTTCTAAAGCCTTCCATGTTTCGCCGTTTAATCCAATGAATATGGAATATAACTGGGTATTCAAAACGCCGGGAGAAGGATTGTCGGTACATATGGATAACACCATAGAACGAAGCGATGCATCTGTTGAAAAGCACTTTGATGCCACGATGGGCTTGCACAAAGAAGGCTTAGAACATGGTCTCAATCGATTGCTTAAGCAACCTCTTATGACAGTTAAAGTAGTGCTTGGCATATACTGGCAAGCGTTGAAGTTATGGATCAAACGTAGTCCATTTTATGATCACCCTGACTCTGTCAGTGATAATCAACACAACAATAATGCGAATTCAGCCCTTTAAGGTGGGGAGTTTATTATGAACACACAGCACGTTAATGCCTATCCTCAGGGGCGCCGTTTTAGCTTCCAGTCTATTGCTAAGAAAGCAGTGTTATCACAGCTTAAGGCTTTGCATACTGGAACACTGAGTATTATCGATAACGGCCAGACTTATCGTTTCGGAAACGACAATAACGCTGATTTGATTGCCGAATTACATGTGAACGACGCGTCGTGTTATGTAGATATTATGACCGGCGGAAGTATCGGTGCTGCTGAGAGCTATATGACTGGTGATTGGTCGACGCCTGACTTAGCAAAGTTAGTGCGCTTGATGGTGCGCAACATGGATATTT
>NZ_LWGF01000860.1:0-1316 GCF_001635355.1 Oleiphilus sp. HI0125 | reverse complement strand
CAGCCAAAGGTTTCATGATCAGCGACCAAGCTGCTTTCCATGTTTGTTTCATAGGCAATAAGTATCAACAAGAAAATTCGGAGCCAGTTTGAGAATAAGCTCAATGCAATTGCGGTTACTAATAGCTTGATGCTTAGAGCTCTATTAGGTTTTGAATCTAGAATTACATATACGGCGAGCGCGCATGCAATTGTAAAATAACGCAGCCCTGAACACCCATCGGCAATCACTAGCGCCCCATAGGGAAGTGTGATGGTGTTTTCTTCGATAAGAGCGGTAATGCCGATGAGATCGACTAGCCAAGTGACAGTTAAGCTACTTAAGTCGACAAGGGCTTGATTGAGGTAGTCCCAAATCGGTATTGCAAAGTAAATGAATGCGATGGACGGGAAGAGTTTTAAGCCGATATGTAGTCCTAAATAACTGGCAATAGCGAACCATAAAATGATTGGTATTAAAACTTGCTCGAGGATGTTTATATTGGCGCTAGATGTGACTAACCAAACAAGGCTTGATAGTGCTAAACCGATATAGGGTAGGTAGTTTGATAGAGAGCCGTTCTTAAAATTTGGGGGGTCGATTCTATGCAGAGTTTTTGCGCTGAGGTGAATGCTCATGGCGATCACTAAAAGCCCATGAGATAAAGATTCATCGAATTTAAGCCAGCGATCTAAAAGTACTTCTGTTGTTGGGTAAAAAACAAAAAATACAGCTAAAAATAGACTGCTTAGTTGCAGGTAGGTAAAAGTGAGTGTTGGCAAAATCCATCCAGCCATTTAATACGCGTATTTATTCATGGTAGCTGAATGATAAGGGGTTGCAATACCCCTTCTGCTCAAATGCTTTTCATTACTTGTTTTTACTAGTAATGCGCTCTTTAATTAAAGGAATAATGAAAAACAAGGATTGGATATAATGCAAAAAGTAGTGCCAGTAGTAATGGCGGGTGGAAGTGGAACGCGATTATGGCCGCTCTCGCGCAAGCTGTTTCCTAAGCAGTTTTTGCCTTTAATGGGCGAGCAAACCATGTTGCAAGATACTTTATCTCGCTTAGGTTCTGATGCGGCAAACCCAATTGTTGTGTGTAATGACGAACACCGCTTTAATGTGGCTGAACAATTGCGCCAGCAAGGGCAAAAAGCAGCAAACATTATTTTGGAACCGATTGGGCGCAATACTGCGCCTGCTGTTGCACTTTCGTCCTATGCGGCACTTAGTGAAGGTGCGGATCCTATTTTATTGGTGCTTGCGGCTGATCATGTGATTCGTGATGAAAAGGCTTTCCAGAGCGCCGTGCAGCTTGCGACAGCTTCCGC
>NZ_LWGF01000859.1:0-1014 GCF_001635355.1 Oleiphilus sp. HI0125 | reverse complement strand
ACCTTGAATTTCTGAGTTCCGCATCCATATTCGTTCGAGACAAAAAAATTCATCGAGTAGGAGCTCAACGATGACCACTATCTTATCTGTCCGCAGAGAAGGCGAAGTTGCACTAGGCGGCGATGGCCAAGTCTCTCTTGGCAACACCATCATGAAAGGCAATGCGAAGAAAGTGCGCCGTCTCTACAATGGACAAGTCATCGCGGGCTTTGCTGGAGGCACTGCAGATGCTTTCACGCTATTTGAACGCTTTGAAGCTCAGCTAGAAAAACATCAAGGGCACCTCGTTCGAGCGGCCGTAGAATTAGCAAAAGATTGGCGAACCGACAGAGCTCTTCGAAAACTCGAAGCATTACTTGCTGTTGCCGACAAAGACTCCTCACTCATTATTACGGGCAACGGCGATGTCATTGAACCTGAAGACAGTCTAATCGCCATTGGCTCAGGCGGTCCTTTCGCGCAAGCAAGTGCGCGCGCCCTACTTGATAACACCGAGCTCGGTGCACACGATATTGTTGAGAAAGGCTTAGACATTGCAGCAAGCATTTGCGTATTTACCAACGACAACCGCACTATCGAAGAACTGAAGTAAAAGGCTAGCACTATGGCGAACATGACCCCGCGCGAGATCGTACATGAACTCAACCAACACATTATTGGCCAAGACGACGCAAAACGTGCCGTTGCTATCGCTCTTCGTAATCGCTGGCGCCGAATGCAACTAAACGAGGATCTACGTGACGAAGTTTCGCCAAAGAATATCCTAATGATTGGCCCGACAGGCGTTGGTAAAACAGAAATCGCTCGACGACTCGCTAAACTCGCAGACGCACCTTTTGTTAAGATTGAAGCGACCAAATTTACTGAAGTGGGCTATGTAGGCAGAGATGTTGATTCAATCATCCGCGACCTTGCCGAAAACGCGCTTAAACTTTTCCGTGAAAAAGAAATTAAACGCGTTGAAATGCGTGCAGCTGATCTAGCAGAAGATCGAATTTTGGACGCACTACTTCG
>NZ_LWGF01000858.1:0-1215 GCF_001635355.1 Oleiphilus sp. HI0125 | reverse complement strand
TGCAATTTGTCTTTTACCTCGTCCCATAAACCCGCAGACCTGAGAGACTTTTCAACCAAACGATCACAGTCTTCGCCTTTCTTAACTTGCTGATGTTTTAAGGGCGCATAAGCGACATTATCGTAGATGGATTTAGGAAATGGATTTGGTTGCTGGAATACCATTCCAATATGTTTGCGAACCGCGACTTCGTCCACATCATTGTCATAAACGTTTTTGCCATCCACTGAGACAACACCATCCACTTTTACGATATCAATCAAATCATTCATTCGATTTAAACACCGCAGAAATGTGGATTTCCCGCAGCCTGAGGGGCCAATCAAGGCAGTGATATTGTTTTCTTTGAGCTCAACGCTGATATTCTTCAGCGCGTGATGATCCCCATAATGCAAATTCAAATCTTGCACAGAGATCTTGGTGCGCGAGGCATCAGAGTTACCACTTAACTTCATATTTTCTTCTCAAGTAAATCGCTAACGAATTCAATAGAACGATGATCGATAAGATCACGACAATTCCGGCGGCCGTTTTTTCAACATATGCCCGCTCTGGCATACCTGCCCAAGTAAATATCTGTGCTGGCAACACTGTTGCAGCCTCCATAATTGAACTCGGGGAATCGGGGATAAAGGCAATCATGCCAATAATGATCAACGGTGCAGTTTCACCCATGGCCTGCGCAAGTCCAATGATACTGCCGGTTAATATACCCGGCAGGGCAATGGGCAATACGTGGTCTTTCACGACTTCTTGTTTAGTCAAACCAAGCCCTAAACCTGCCTGACGAATCGATTCGGGCACGCTGCGTAACGCTGCTCGAGAACTCACGATGATAATCGGTAATGTCATTAGTGCGAGCGTAATCCCGCCAACTAATGGGGAGCTTCGAGGCAAGCCAAAAAGATTTATAAATACCGATAAACCGAGCAAGCCAAATAAAATAGATGGAATCGCGGCAAGGTTATTGATGTTCACTTCAACAAAGCGCGTAAACATGTTGTCAGAAGCAAATTCTTCCAAGTAAATCGCCGTCATCACACCAATAGGAAAAGCCAAGGCCATAGTCACTACCAAGGTCAATATCGAGCCGATAATTGCGGATTGAATACCCGCATATTCCGGGCTCTTTGAGTCCCCTCGGCTAAAGAAAATACTGTTCCAACGCTGCTCAACTCGTCCTTGCTCACGCAAAGCATCGATCGTCGTAAGATG
>NZ_LWGF01000857.1:0-557 GCF_001635355.1 Oleiphilus sp. HI0125 | reverse complement strand
GAAGTAGGGGGCTGACATGAAACAATTTACTTTAGGCAAAGTACTTGGTCTTCTGTTAATCGTGAATGCAGGTCTGTTTTTTGCCCAAAAAAGCCTGGCCGAAGATTCGCAAAATGTAGATTTTATTGCGCTCGCAAAGTCGATTGTGAAGAACGACGCAAAAGAAAATGCTGAGCGTGAGCGTGTATCGAAACTTGCTTTGGCTGAGCAGAAGCGTTTGCTTCGCCAAACAAATCAGGAAATTGCTGAGGAAGAAAAAGAAAAGCAACGTTTGAAAGCCTTGTTTGATAAGAACGAAGACGACATCGCAACTCTTCAAGAAAAACTCGATTTAGCGAGCGGCACACTTGGCGAAGTATTTGGTGTTGCGAAAGAAAGCGCGCTGGATTTAATTCCTAGCCTTGAAGATTCGATGACCAGTGCACAATTTCCTGATCGTATTACAGCATTGCGTTTTGCCGAGACCAGTAAGGTGCCAACCCTTCTTGAGCTACAAGCCTTATTCAGTAGTTTTGAAAGTGAAATTGTTGAATCAGGGAAGATTGAATTATTAGATC
>NZ_LWGF01000856.1:0-912 GCF_001635355.1 Oleiphilus sp. HI0125 | reverse complement strand
AGTGACATCTGGTTGGGCGCTGATTTGAATGAGTAAAGGCTGTTCTTCGTCGTGATTAATATTGAGGGAGAAGCGCCCATTTGAATCTGTGGACGTTGTCGACAATAAACTTAGGTTGCCATTTTCTTCGGAGACTCGGTATGTGCTGACGACGCCTTGGCTAATTACCCCTTTAATAGCTTTACCGCGAACCGTACTTTGAAGTATGTTTTCATCGCCGCCTGATTGACAGGCCGATAGCGCAAAAGCGCAAAGGAAGACTACGGCAATGTGAAAGGGGTTTTCTAAACGCATTTTGGGAATTCGCGGAATGAACGTTATTGTTTTAGGCTACTTATCATACCGCGAACTTGGACTTTAAATGATTAATTCTTAATCACATCACCTTACTATCGTGTAAGGTCTTATTTAAGCTTCCAGTTCAGTGTTTCGCCTGCAAAAAATGGAACAATTTCTCCACCATCAGGTAGGGTGATGATCTCAGGAACAGTCCATTGTTCGCGCACTAAAGTAATGGTTCCGGTATTGCGCGGTAAACCATAAAAATCTGGACCATTGAAGCTTGCGAAGCGCTCGAACTGATCCAAGCAATCTAGGTCTTCAAACACCTTTGCGTACAGTTCAATTGCACTCCATGCGCTGTAACAGCCGGCGCAGCCGCATGCACTTTCTTTGCGATGTTTCTCATGCGGAGCCGAATCTGTTCCCAAGAAAAACTTAGGTGACCCAGATTTCACCGCAGCCCTAAGAGCCTGTTGATGAATGTTGCGTTTCAAAACGGGTAGGCAAAAGTTATGAGGTCGAATGCCTCCAACGAGTAAATCGTTACGGTTCAACAAAAGATGTTGTGGCGTAATGGTGGCTGCTACTTGCTCATTGGTCGACTGAACGAATTCAACCGCTTCTTTTGTC
>NZ_LWGF01000855.1:0-873 GCF_001635355.1 Oleiphilus sp. HI0125 | reverse complement strand
GTATACGGTGATCTTGCAGAGCGTGAATTGCGACAAGAAGCGATTAGTATTCGGGACGACTTACTGGCAATTAGTGGTGTAAGCCAGGTTGAGCTCGATGGTGTGCGCGATTATGAAGTGTCCATCTATGTGCGAGAGCAAGTAATAGAACGTTACGGCATTACTCTTGAAGAAATCGCGTCGCGCATACGTGAGGCCTCACTCGATTTGTCTGCTGGAGCAATCAAAACAGTCGGTGGCGACATATTGCTTCGCTCAAGTGGTCAGGCATATGGGGCGGATGAGTTTAGCCGTATTGTTATCCGTACTAGTAATACTGGCGGAGTCATTCGCTTGGGTAACGTTGCAGATATTGTCGACGGTTTTGTTGAGGATGTAATCATTACGCGTTTCAACGGTAAGCCAGCGGCCTTAATTGAGATATATCGCGTTGGAGACGAAAGCGCGATTGAAGTTGCTGATAAGGTAAAAAACTACATAGCAACGCACAGCGAAGAGCAAAACCAGTTGTTGCAATTAACCGCATGGCGAGACCGGTCTAATATCGTGAAAAAGCGTCTCAAGACTTTAAGCGATAGTGCGATACAAGGCGGTATTCTTGTGATGTTGCTGCTGACCTTGTTTTTACGCCCCGCGATCGCTTTTTGGGTTTGTATCGGTATTCCTGTCACCTTTATGGGTGCCTTTTTTGTCATGCCGTTTTTTGGCGTGAGTATTAATATCATCTCGTTATTTGGCTTCATCTTAATACTGGGGATCGTTGTTGATGATGCGATTGTCACGGGCGAGAATATTTACTCGCATCTCAGAAAATCCGAGAGCGGTATCGAGGCCGTGATCAATGGAACGCAGGAAGTTGCTGTTCCGGTGACA
>NZ_LWGF01000854.1:0-808 GCF_001635355.1 Oleiphilus sp. HI0125 | reverse complement strand
GGGCGCTTTAACCGATATCGTTGATCATGATTGGGCAGGGTTTGCGCAATCTTTGGGCGTAAAAGGCATATCTGTCTCAGATCCGCATCAATTATCTGCTGTGTATGACGAAGCTATGCAGGCAGCGGGGCCTGTGCTGATTGACGTGAAATGCGGATTGTATCCAACACCGACGAAGGTATTTGATGAAACGTTTATGGAAGAATTTAATCGTTATATCGGTCGAGATAGCCGCACGCAAAAACTATTAGAAGAAGTGAATTATGACAGCTCAAAATCAGAACCTTCATTCAACTGAAGATCGTCGCGATGTGATCGCAAAACTTGAAGAACTTGCGCCAGACTTTGTGGGTATGATTTCCGACTTTGCTTTGGGCAAAGTCTATGACCGCCCTGTATTGGATGATCAGCTGAAAGAGGTTGTTGCGATTACAGCTTTAATTAGTTTGGGATCAGAGCGTTTGCAAGGTCATTTGGAGTCGGCATTGGCCAAATGTTTTAGTAAAGAACAATTAACCGAAGTGATTATGCTCTCGAGTATTTATATTGGATTTCCGCGCGCGATCGACGCCATGCTTGTGTTGCACTCACTCACCGATGAAGCCTAATAGCCAATACTTAAGACCTGATAGCTAATATCTTAAAGCAATACCTGATAAACAGTGCCTAATGCAAAGTTGCTCATCCCTGAGTGTGTAAATTCTCGGGTCGCTTGATACGTATCAACACTATAAAAATGCTCCTCGCATACAGTACTATGACTTGAGTCATGACGACGAAGAAAAATAAATCGAGGAGCGAGCCATGC
>NZ_LWGF01000853.1:0-1406 GCF_001635355.1 Oleiphilus sp. HI0125 | reverse complement strand
TCATAGGCTGATGTAGCATCTGGATCGATCGGTGTACCCCAAGGAATCAAAACTTGGTACTCATAGTCTTTTGAAATCGTAGGCATCGTTGTATCGATAACATCCGCGATTTCTACTGGTCTAAAGCCGACCAATTCTTGGTTTTTCTTTGGTTTTTGCCAGCCCCAACCGGCTTGTGCAGCTGGCGCCAAAAATGCTGCAGTAGAACCAGCAAGCGTACCAGCAACAACTTTTCGACGACTCACATATGCATCAAGAACTGAAGCAAACGGACGGTTGTCAGATGGATTTGAAGAAAGATCATCAGGATCTTGGAAACCTGCTACTACGTTTTCAATGTTATTTTCTTGTGTCATATCGATAGCTCCTAGCTGATTAACAAACCTCAGATTCGAGAGATTTGATCAACACACTAAAACCGATGAATGACACTTAAGTGGCAATTGTTTTAAGCTTTTTTGTCAGTTTTATTTCTACAGATGTCACATCAACGCAAAGCCAATTTTGTTTACCTAACGTATATCTTGAGGCAAAGCAAAGGAGTAGAAATGACGAACGCGACTGGGTTAGTTTGGTTAAGTGAAGATCTCAGATTACACGACAATCCCTTGATTGAACGTGCGGCAAATGAGTGCCAAGAACTTATATTTTGTTATTTCGTAGATCCAAGCGAACTGAAAAGAGACATATATGGCTGCCAGCCGCTGGGCATTCATCGGCGCCAATTCTTGGCCGAATCACTGCTCATTATGCATGACCGTTTGAAAGAGCTTGGTCAAACGCTAAATGTTTTCTTAGCTAGACCAATTCCTTCGATCGAGTCTATCTGCTCCAATCTTCCAATTACTCACGTGTATCGCTCAACACCCGTCGCGTTTAATGAATCGCAATCGTGGGCACAGCTAAAATCCATGCTGCCTGATGTGAATATGATTAGCGTAGAGACACGGTGTTTATTTAGTGCAGCAGAAATCGAATTTCAGGCAGATAGTTTTCCGGCGACCTTCAGTAAATTCAGACGTTTGGCCGAGCGATTAAACGTCCGAGTTCCTAATGGTGAGATTCGATCGTTACCACCGAGCCTATCGCTGCTGGCCTTCAATTTTGATCGATTGATTCTCGACCCTTGGGTGTTGAACAAACAGCCGATTGCACGAGGCGGGGAAGATACTGCACTCGATCACTTGCATGACTATTTTTCTAGCACGGCTGCAAACACATACAAGCAAACAAGAAACGCCTTCGATGGTTGGGAGAACTCATCGAAATGGTCGTTCTGGCTAGCCAATGGCAGCTTATCCGTTAAACAAGCAGCGCAAGCTCTCAAAGAATTTCAAGTTGTTCATGGTGAAAATGAAGATAACGGGTGGCTGATGTTCGAGTTGCTGTGGCGGGAATACTTTCAA
>NZ_LWGF01000852.1:0-1192 GCF_001635355.1 Oleiphilus sp. HI0125 | reverse complement strand
AAAATCGATACTGTAAGTTTCAAGAATGAGGGGGTCGACAATAACTTCTAGCAATTCTTCGCGCTCACCGGCGATATCGACTTCTAACACACCACCTAAGGCTTCAATGTCGTCACGCAAGTCACGGGCAATTGCAAGCAAGTTTCGTTCGGGTAACGCGCCCCCTAAACTAATGCTCATGACGGGGAAGAGTGCGACGTTAATTTCGTTTACTGTCGGCTCATCACTACCTTCGGGGAGCTTAGATTTAGCTCGATCGACCTTTTCTCGCACATCATCTAGTGCTGCATCGCCATCAAATCCAGCATCGAACTCTAGCGTGACAGAAGCGTGTCCTTCGCCAGCGATAGAGGTCATTTCTTTTACGCCCTCTATTGATTTGAGCTCTTTCTCCATCGGACGCACGAGCAATCGCTCTGCATCTTCGGGAGAAATGCCTTCATAGGTCATGGATACGTAGATCCATGGAATAGGGATATCTGGCTCAGACTCTTTAGGTATTGAGTTGTAAGAGGCGATACCTGCGATGAGCAGGAAGAACAAAATTAGCAGTGCGGCACGTTGACGACGAATCGCCCAGTCGACGACATGAGATTTATGCTCGCCCTGAGAGCTAGCAGCGCTTAAATCGGTTTTTGCGATCATGCATCGACCTCAGTGTCTGCGTCGACATTGGTTTCGATTTGTCCTTCAATAGCGATATCGACCGTTTGTCCCTTTGCAACAAAAGCCTGTCCGACAACGATTAGATTAAGGTTTTCTGGTAGGCCTGATAACCAAACGCCATCGCTATCATTTTTGATAATCTCAACCACATAGCGAACTACTTGATTGCTCTCATCAACAGCATTTACATAAATGCTGCCATCAGCAGCTAAGCTCAAAATTGATGATGAGACTTTGTGCGCAAGAATGTCTCCGAGCTGTAGTCGAACGCGCGCACTTTGGCCAAGACGAGGGTTGCTCTTTGACTGTGCAGTCGCTTCGATTCTAAATGTTCGTGTTGCTGGGTCCGCTTGGCTTGAGATGTATGAAAGTTGCCCTTCAATTGTTGTTCCGTCTAAAAGGTCAGCGTTGACAGTTTGTCCAAGCTCAATCTTGGAAACATGTTGTTGAGGTACACGCGCTATGATTTTAATGTGCTGGTCGTCAATCAAGTCGATGAGTGGGTCGCCGGCTTGAACATAATCAC
>NZ_LWGF01000851.1:0-978 GCF_001635355.1 Oleiphilus sp. HI0125 | reverse complement strand
GCTAACATGGCTACGTTCTTCAGCAATGATTAGTGTACGTTCGAACTGACCGGTTTTTGCTTCGTTAATTCGGAAGTAAGTCGATAGTTCTAGCGGACAGCGCACGCCTTTCGGGATGTAAACAAATGATCCGTCAGAAAATACAGCTGAGTTTAGTGCCGCGTAGTAGTTGTCTTTTTGAGGAACAACAGAACCCAGATACTTCTTGATGAGCTCAGGATGTTTATGAACCGCTTCTGAAATTGGGCAGAAAATAACGCCAGCTTCAGTTAGCTTGTCCTTGAATGTCGTGGTGACAGAAACACTATCAAATACAGCATCAACGGCAACACCAGCGAGTCGAGCGCGCTCGTGTAATGGAATGCCAAGCTTTTCATAGGTTTTCAAAAGCTCTGGATCAACTTCGTCGAGACTTTTCGGGCCATCATCTTTAGATTTTGGAGCAGAATAATAGGCAATGTCGTTGTAATCGATTTTAGGGAAGTTAACGTGAGCCCATTCTGGGTCTTCCATCTCTTGCCATACTTTATAAGCCTGAAGACGCCATTCAAGCATCCACTCCGGCTCATTTTTCTTGGCTGATAGGCGGCGGATAACGTCTTCGTTCAAACCAGGCTCAAAGGTCTCAGACTCGATTTCGGTGACGAAACCGTGCTCATATTCTCTTTTGATTAGCTCTTTAACTTCTTTGTCAGATTCAGACATTCTTGACAGTGCTCGTATTGCTAAATTGATTTCATGTAAGAAGCGGCTGTTTCAGCCACTTTTCGGGCGCGAGTATATAATAACCTACTAAAATAGTCAGGTATTAATTTACTTTGCTCATGCGATACTTCTTTCAGGCGCGCGATTTTATACTTTTGTGGAACAAATTGCAGACTTGTTACGTAAGTTTTCACATTCTAGCCTTAAACTGACAGACATATTGCGTTGCTCTGCTAGCCTAAATTGAATGGATTTTAATCGATAGGACGTACA
>NZ_LWGF01000850.1:0-1511 GCF_001635355.1 Oleiphilus sp. HI0125 | reverse complement strand
ATTCCCCAAAACCATATAGGCCTGAGCAAGCTGAAGAGCAGTCGTACTCAAACCGTAACCGTATGACATTGCAGCCAATTCAACCGGCTGCATATTGAAAGGATTAGGTAATTGCCCGATGCTTTCGCCCGGAAATCCAATACCTGTACCTTGCCCCAAACCAAGCGCATAAAACGAATCCCACAAAGCCTCTGGACCGAGATCAAGCGCCAATTTACTTGTTCCGACATTACTTGATTTAGCGATCACTTCTAGCAAGCTCAAACGGCCGTAATCTCTGTGATCACGTATTGAGCGACCGCCTAAACGTAAAAAACCTGGAGAGGTTTCAACACTATTGTTGAGTGCGTATTTCTCAGACTCTAGCGCCGAAGCCAAGGTCACAAGCTTCATGGTCGAGCCCGGCTCAAATAGGTCCGTAATGGCTCGATTACGCAGATGTGACACGTTGAGATTTGATCGATTATTCGGGTTGTAAGATGGCTGATTCACCATTGCTAAGACTTCACCGGTTTCGATATCTAGAACCACAACTGACCCCGCTCTTGCACGGTGGATATCTACAGCAGCCTTCAACTCTCGGTAAGCAAGATATTGCAGGCGCATATCAATCGAAAGGCTAATGTCATTACCCGACTGCGCCAGCTCTACGACACCTAAGTCTTTAATAACTTGACCGGCACGGTTCTTCAAAACACGACGCTTACCCTCTCGACCAGTTAACCACTCGTCATACGCGAGTTCGATACCCTCTTGGCCTTTTTCATCGATATTTGAGAAGCCCACAATGTGCGAAGCGACTTCACCTGCAGGGTAAAATCGCTTGTATTCTCTGCGGCTGTAAATACCAGAAAAACCCAGCTGCAATGCTTGCTGGGCTTCGTGAGGTGCTGCTTTTCTTTTGAGATAAACGAACTGCTTGTCTCGATTACTTTCAAGCCGCCGTTTGAGCCAACGTTTATTCACTCCAAGCGCGGCGGCAAGCTGAGCATATTCTTCATCCCCAAGTTTGACTTGGGTTGGATTTGCATAAATGGTTTCGACCGCTGCACTTATTGCCAGAGGCTCACCATATCGGTCAGATATTGTGCCTCGGTGTGCATCTAAGCGCTCAAGACGAATGGAGCGCACATCGCCTTGATGCGATAAAAAGCTTTGTTCGAAGATGTGCAAGTGCACAGCCCGACCCATCAAGGTCAAAACAACCAAGCACAAAATCGCAAGTAACGCATAATAGCGCCACATTACAATATGTGTGTTTGTTAAAGGCTTATCACTCACTTCGATATCCCAATTATTGTACTAACTCGATGGCGCTTACATTAGGTAGCACCATTTCTAATTCTTGCGTCGCGACGCTTTCAATCTGCCCTGGAGAGGCAAATGCACTCTGCTCTAAAAGCAACTGCGCCCATTCCAACTGAAGCTGATCATTACGCTCTTGAAGCAAAGCTTGCTCAGCGAATAGTTCGCGTGAAATATGCGACGAATACACAACACCAAGTGCCGTT
>NZ_LWGF01000849.1:0-2017 GCF_001635355.1 Oleiphilus sp. HI0125 | reverse complement strand
CAGCGACGAGTATCTCAATTAGATTTTTCTCTCGATGCTGGCATCTCTCAAAAGCACCTAAGTTTTCTTGAATCTGGGCGCTCTAAGCCAAGTCGAGAGATGGTCATGACGATCAGCGAAGCGCTCGAACTACCATTGAGAGAACGTAATCAGCTTTTACATTCCGCTGGCTTTGCACAAGTTTATAAGCAGCGTGCTTTGGATAATGATGAGATGAGTATGGTGCAAGATGCCTTACAAATGAGCCTGAAGCACCATGAACCTTACCCCGCAATTGTTGCAGACAGAAACTGGAATCTGCTGATGGCTAATGACGCGTCTCTGCGTTTAGTTGGCTTGGTGGGAGAGGTCGAAGATGTATGGCAAAAGGTCGATCCGAGCGGTGATAAAAATGTGTATCGCATGACCTTCTCAGAGCATGGAATGCGTCCGTTTATCTCGAATTGGGATGAGATGGCAATGCACATGATGCAGCGATTACAACGTGAGTTGAGTGCAGATCCAGAGAATGACTATCTAGCAGCCTTGCATAAGGAAATTGCTGCCGATTTTCATTACGAAGATAAAAAAATAGGGCTGCTCGGAAATCCCACTCCGATTGCTCCGATTTTACCAATGCACATGACCGTTGGTGACGTGACGCTTAAAACCTTTAGCATGATCTCATCTTTTGGTACTGCACAAGATATCACCGCTGAAGAGATTAAGGTTGAAACCTTTTTTCCTGGTGATGCATTTACCAGGGTGTTCTTTCAGCGATTGGCTGAGAATGGATAAAATCAAGTTGATAGTAGTTTATGGAGAGTCTCAATGATTTCCTGCCAACAATACGATTACATTGAAATTGCTTGTACTTATAAATTACGCGTTCAGTTGTTTCTCAAGGATGCAGAAGTGGCGGAGGGCGTTATGGTCGATACCGCTTATGATCAGCACCGAAATGAATGCGTGAAGTTGCGTATGGAAACGCAAGAAAACCTTGTAATTTTAGACACTGTGAAACGCATGAGGGCTCTGGATGAAAACCCTCACTTTCATGAAGTTGAGTTTGCTTAGACGGACTTTGCCATTCGAGTTACTAGAATAGCCTCTAGCGCAGTGCGTATTTTGTCTGGGATCGGGACAGGCTTGCCGCTTTCTCTATCGACAAAGACGTGGATGAATTGGCCATTTGCGGCTGCTTGATTTTCTTTTTCGCGGAAAATAGCAATTCCATAAGTTACGGAGCTGGTGCCTAGCTTGTCGACACGTAAGCCTGCTTCAATCTTTTCTGGATATGCGATCGCACTGTGGTAGTTACAGTGCGAGTTAACGACATAGGCGATCGTTGATCCATTGTGAATATCTAGACCGCCTTCCTCGATAAGATATGCATTTGCGGCACTATCGAAATAGCTGTAGTACACCACGTTATTCACGTGGCCATAAAGATCATTGTCGTGCCAGCGCGTAGTGATCGGGTGAAAGGATTTATAGTTCTGCCTAACTTCTGTTTCTTTATTTGCCACTGGTATGACGTCCTTAATAATTAAAATGCTGCGTGATAGATGGCTAAAGCATCTTCATAGCTTACGTCTCGCGGATTATTGACGAGTAATCGGGTTTGTAGCATCGCGTCTTTGGCTAACGTAGGTAAGAAAGATTCTTCAATATTCATCTCGCGCAATGTCGATGGTAGTCCTAGATCTTTTATTAAGTTCTCAATCTGATCAATCCATTGCTCACAAATATCTTGGTTCGTCCCCGTAAAACTTTGATCAGGAAACATGATTGGAGCGAGTTGCGCGTATTGCTCTGCTGCTGAGTCGACGTTGAAGCGCAGCACGTACGGCAACACTAAGGAATTACTTAATCCGTGTGGAATATGAAAATGTCCACCCAATGGGTATGCGAGTGCATGTACCGCTGCGACGGGCGAGTTAGCAAATGCTTGTCCTGCATAGAGCGCCCCAAGTAACATTTTTTCGCGCGCTTCTAGTACATGGCCATGATGCGTTGCAGTAAAAATATTAGCAGT
>NZ_LWGF01000848.1:0-1371 GCF_001635355.1 Oleiphilus sp. HI0125 | reverse complement strand
CTAACGATAAGCGCACTGCATCAATCAGTTTTGGAAGGATTTGTGGCAGTACCACACGCATTAAAATCTGACTCGTATTGGCACCTAAAGTCTGTGCTTTAACGAGTTGCTCGGGCGGAATCTCTTGTGTTCGTCGTTGAATATCACGCGCAATAAACGGCGTAATGCCGATGGCAATCAAGACAACTTTCGAGAGCTCACCTAGACCAAAAACGATGAACAAAATTGGCAGGATGGCTAGAGGAGGAATCAGTGAAACAACCGTCAGTAAAGGAGATACCCAAGCGGTAAACAAAGGCAAAGCGCCCGTTATTACTCCAACAAACAAGCCAATGGCCGCAGCGATTAATACACCTAGGCCAAGACGTGTGAGACTACTCGCTGTGTCCTGCCAAAAAACATAGTCGCCTGTGCGCTTGCTCGGCTCCAAGGCCATTCTTGATAAACCATCTCCAATTTGACGCAAACTCGGGAGGAGCTTGTCATTAGGATTCACTTCTAAACGCGCATCCGAACTCACCATATAAAGCACGATCAGCAGCACAAAAGGTAGCAAGCCTAAGAACACTTTGAATGTTCTATCTGGCGTCTGGTTTATCAGTTTCTTCATGGCCTTGGCCTCACATCAATACAGGCAGTCGTTTATGCTCTATAGCTTGTCGTCAGCAGCCATCTGCATGTAGCTAGGGTCAAAACGGAACTTCACGTTTGATGCATCACCGAAAGTACCCTTTGGCATTTCAATTCCGATAAATCCTGCATCTGGAGCACCTTCACCTAACAAGCCATGCTTGAAAGAAAACTCCGCAACATTTTCCATGGTGCTAACAAGCGCATCACTATTTGTTAGTTCAAGTGCTTGCGCTGGCGTGTAGAACATTTCAGTACTCGCTAGCTGCGCTTCATAACCAGTCAAGTCAGTACCTGATGCTTCTGCCATGTACGTTTTTGCAGAAGTTGCTGCATCATCAGAGCCACTCATCAAGCCCATAATTTCGTACCATGCGCCCACTAAAGCTTTTCCGAGATCAGGGTTCGCAGCCAAGGTCTCTGTATTAATCACAAGCAAATCGATGATTTCACCTGGAATCATTGAAGAGTCGAATACTTTAGTGCTGTTTGGCATCGCTTCGATTTCGCTGAGCAAGGGATTCCATGTTGCAACCGATGTAACGTCATCTGTGCCATAAACAGCAACCATGTCTGCATCAGAGGTATTCACAACAGTGAGATCTTTTTCGGTTAAACCAACCGTTTCAAGACCACGTGCTAGCAAGTAATGCGATACGCTCAACTCAACCAAGTTAACGTTTTGGCCTTTGATGTCAGCTAGGGAATCTTTGCCTTTCAACACGATACCGTCGTTACCAT
>NZ_LWGF01000847.1:0-535 GCF_001635355.1 Oleiphilus sp. HI0125 | reverse complement strand
TTTGAGGCGCGCATTTTATAGTAAAAGCGAGCATTTTCAAAACGTGTTGCAAGGTTAGTTCATGGTTTAATGTATAGGAAACGCCGCAAATGCGGCTCGCCATCAAACTGAGCACCAATCACCGAGATAAAGGTATAAACGCCGACGAGTTTTCGATTTAGAAAAACGAACTCCTTTGGCGGTATTTTGAAGTAACGGCTGACAGCTGAACGCGCAGCAGTTTTGGCAATTCGCGTTGGCAAATCACTCTCAGCCCATAAATAAGCCCCAGATTCGTCACAATGATCTGCTTTACAAACTGCTGGCGAATCAGTCCTAGCCAAGGGTTCAAGTACAGCCATACAGACTTTCCCGAATGTCTCGAGCACGTCATCGGGCCAATCCTCGTGCATGAAATCAAGCGCAATACCCGCTTGAATCACGCCCTTAAGATCATTGTGATAAGAAGATTGAATCATATCACATACGGGTTTTATAAAGCTCTCGTCATAGCGTTGAACCGCACCAAAGTCAAGAAGAACAAGTTGAGGAGATT
>NZ_LWGF01000846.1:0-2118 GCF_001635355.1 Oleiphilus sp. HI0125 | reverse complement strand
GCATAAGACACAAATGAAGCGTCGTGCCGAACTATAGTCGATAACATAGACAGTTTTGTGACAGCGAAAATGCGGTGATAAAACTATTTGGAAAAGATTATTACTTGTGGAGTTCGTGACTATTGGTAGTTTAATTCATCTGAATAAATACATTAAAGGAGGTATCTTTTGGAGTATGTCTAGGCAGGGACAAAAAAGGGGTATTAAGAGTCGCCACTATGGCTCTTAATTTGGTAATGGCCGTACTTAATGAAACTAATTTTTTGGGCTTTGAATTCATTGCTTGTGCTGTCCATATATTGGATTACGACTCACCGCCTGAGCCGGGGAAGAATAAATCAGCAAGAATTAATTTTCTTGATCATAAAGTGGCTGGACTGCTTATTTAATTTATCTTCTTCCGTACAATCGTGCAGTGCGAAGCAGCAGTGAATCAAGCGATAGCAGTGATTTCGATAGTCTAAGTAGTCATCAGCAATGAGTTCTTTCCATTGGCTAAATATATTTTCTAGCAAGGGGATTTCGGATGATATTTGCATGCTTATAAGCTCTTAAGTGCGTCTTTAATTTCATGTTTAAAATCGGTGGCGTCACATACCCATACGCTTGTATCAGCACCTGGGAACACACCAATTTCTATCTTTGCTTGATCTAGCTCTTCAGCAAGGTCATCAATAAACGTATCAACAGGAATCGCGATGGCCGTTACCTCTTGATCAAACTCAGAAATAGCAACGGCAGCTTCTTTACTCGGCCACATTGGAAGGTAGCTAAACGCGTCTTCTTCATAGTTGATCGTAATAAAGTCTTGCTGAGCATTAATTAATACCCAAAGCTGTTTATGCTCTAATATTTGTTCGATGGTGTAATCGTAGCGATCTTCAGGTTCCATCGCGCTAAGTTGTTCGAGGCTTTGTTTAGTCATGTTTTTTCCAATTTTCCCAAGGCGAAGGGGATGGGGTGTTAAAAGTAGACAAATAAAGCTGTTCTACTTTAGTACGAGCCCATGGCGTGCGACGCAAGAATTTTAGCGATGATTTAATCGATGGATCTTTCTTGAAGCAATTGATACTGACGCGGCTCGCTAATCCATCCCAACCATAATGCTCATAAAGTTTTTCTACAATCGTAGCCAGCGTGATGCCATGAAGAGGATTGTTTGGTTGTTCCTGACTCATGTGAGTGTCGTTTTCCTTTTGTTGAATGCAAAACACTATAGCTAAAAACAGCCGGTTCGTTGAAATTGCCTAGATTCTAAGTGGCGTAGAGGTCTTGCGGCAAGTGATGCATGAAATCGCTTATGCAAGAGGGAATTAGCATAGTTAACTAAGTGCTTGTATTCCTTTAGCGTCTAAACAGCATTTCTTTAAGTAAAAGTGATCTAAACAAGTGAATCTGATTGCGACTATCTTTATGTACTGTAAGAACGGAGCCCAGCGGAGGAGCTAACTATGTTGCTTTCACATATGTTTGGATTGGCCACTCACCCTACTAGAGAGTGGCAAGAAATCAAAAAAGAGCATTCCATGCCGACAAGGATCTTTGTCGCGTACACCTGCATATTGGCCGCCATCGGGCCTCTGTGTGCTTATTATTCTACCACTGTAGTTGGTTGGACAATCGGTGATGGGGCCGTCACGAAGTTGACCGCAGACAGCGCATTCCTCTTGTGCGGGTTAACATATCTAACGATGCTGCTGGGAGTATTTTTTATTGGCTACATGATCGACTGGATGGCTCAGACCTACGGAGCTGAGCATGACGAGCAAGCTGCAAACGGAATTGCACTCATGGCATACGCATGCACGCCTCTGTTTTTAGGTGGTTTTTCGCTGTTATATCCTGTCTTTTGGGTCAACGCCTTAGTATTTGTATTTGCTGCCGCATGCGCAGGGGTTCTTCTACACAAGGGTCTTCCGATCGTGATGCGTATTTCAGAAGATAGAGCGTTTTTCTTCGAAGGGGCGATTCTCGCAGTCGCGCTCGTTTATCTTGTCTCAACGCGTGTCGCAACGGTAATTATTTGGTCGTTGGGTATAGGGCCAGAATTTATTGGCGGATAATAGGTAGAGACTAAATCGAGCCGCAAATGCTCTCATGAGATTTGCGGCTTTTTTA
>NZ_LWGF01000845.1:0-52355 GCF_001635355.1 Oleiphilus sp. HI0125 | reverse complement strand
AGGCTTTGTAAATGTCGAACTCTGACTTTGGTAATAACAATGCATTTTGGATGCCCTTCACGGCTAATCGACAATTCAAAAAACAACCACGCATGCTCGTCTCAGCAGAAGGAATGCACTACACCTCTGATGATGGTCGTACAATTTTAGACGGTACCGCCGGCTTATGGTGTACTAACGCAGGGCACGGTCGCGAACAAATTTCGCAAGCAGTTAGTCAGCAAATTCGAAATCTAGATTTTGCGCCGACCTTCCAAATGAGTCATCCACTACCACATCAACTTGCTGATCGCTTGGTGAAGCACTCGCCAGAGAATATGGATCATGTGTTTTTTACCAACTCAGGTTCAGAGTCTGTCGATACGGCATTAAAGATCGCTTTGGCTTATCATCGCGCAAAAGGCAATCCTTCAAAAACACGTTTAATTGGCCGTGAACGCGGATATCACGGTGTCGGCTTTGGCGGTATTTCAGTTGGCGGCTTAGGTAACAATCGACGTGCTTTTGGTAGCTTGCTTACCGGCGTTGACCATCTACCTCATGCATATTTACCAGAACAGGCTTTTGCAAAAGGCCAGCCACCAGAAGGCGCCTATTTAGCTGATGCGCTTGAAGACATGGTTCTTCTTCATGGAGCAGAGAATATCGCTGCAGTTATTGTCGAGCCTTTAGTCGGTTCTGCTGGCGTTTACGTTCCGCCACAAGGCTACCTAGAAAAGCTACGCGCAATTACCTTGAAACACGATATTCTTCTTATTTTCGATGAAGTAATTAGTGGTTTCGGTCGTATCGGAACACCATTCGCGTCGACCCGATTCGGCATTACACCAGATCTAATGACGACGGCAAAAGGCCTCACAAATGGCGCTCTACCAATGGGTGCAGTATTTGCTGGTAATCACATTCATGATGCATTTATGCATGGGCCTGAAGAAGTCATCGAGCTATTCCATGGTTATACGTATTCAGGACATCCTGTTGCTGCAGCGGCCGGACTTGCAACGCTAGATATTTATGAGCAAGAAGGTTTATTTGATCGCGCTTTAGAGCTCGAAGAATATTGGCAGACGGCCGTACACAGCCTACGCCGCTATGACGAAGTCAAAGACATTCGTAACCTCGGCCTAGTAGCAGGCATTGAACTTCATAGCGGAGATAAACCTGGAAGTAAGGGCTACGAAGTCTTTACGCACTGTTTCTGGAAAGGAAATACCCTAGTGCGATGCACAGGCGATACGATTGCACTATCTCCACCACTTACTATTAATCACGAACAAATTGACCAATTAGTCGCTGCGTTAGGCGATGCAATTGAAAGCTTAAAAAACTAGGTGAATTATGGATCAACTAACACACTTTATTAATGGCGAATTCACAGCAGCGAGCGCACGTACAGCGCCTGTTTATAATCCTGCTACTGGCCAACAAACTGCAGAAGTATCACTCGCAAGCGTTGCAGAAACTGAAAACGCGATTGCAGTAGCAAAAGAAGCATTTACTTCTTGGTCTGCGGTAACGCCACTGAATCGCTCTCGAATTCTTTTCAAGTTTAAAACTATTCTTGAAGCGCGTAGAGACGAGTTAGCTGCGGCAATCACAAAAGAGCATGGCAAAGTATACGAAGACGCTTGCGGAGAAATCACCCGCGGTTTAGAAGTTGTCGAATTCGCTTGCGGTATCCCACAATTATTAAAAGGTGACTTCACTGAGCAAGTAGGTCGCGACATTGATGCTTATTCAACGAGCCAGCCTCTTGGCGTTGTGGCGGGCATTACGCCTTTTAACTTCCCTGCGATGGTACCTATGTGGATGTGGCCAATCGCCATTGCTACGGGTAACACCTTTATCTTGAAGCCTTCAGAAAAAGATCCAAGCGCAACATTTTTAGTTGCTGAGTGGTTAAAAGAAGCGGGTCTCCCTGATGGCGTGTTCAATATCGTAAACGGTGACAAAGAGTCCGTTGACGTCTTACTCACTCACACAGACATTGAAGCAGTAAGCTTTGTTGGCTCTACGCCAATTGCTGAATATATCTACTCTACCGCTTCAAAACACTGTAAGCGCGTTCAAGCACTAGGCGGTGCAAAGAACCACCTAATTGTTATGCCTGATGCAGACCTAGATGGCGCTGTGAATGCGCTAATGGGCGCTGCATACGGTTCTGCTGGCGAGCGTTGTATGGCTATTTCTGTTGCCGTTGCGGTTGGTGATATTGGCGATGCACTAGTTGAGAAACTTGCTGAGAAAACACGTCAACTTAAAGTAGGTAATGGCGTAAACCATAGATTAGATATGGGGCCTCTGGTTACTAAAGAGCACTTAGCAAAAGTAAAAGGCTATGTAGATCTTGGTGTGGAAGAAGGCGCAACGCTAGTTGTTGATGGTCGCGAGCATACAGTAGAAGGTCACGAAGATGGTTACTTCATGAACGGCTGTTTATTCGACAATGTTTCTACCGACATGCGTATCTACCAAGAAGAAATTTTTGGTCCAGTACTATGTGTCGTACGCGTACCAGACTATGCGACCGCAGCCAAAATGATTAATGATCATGAGTACGGCAACGGCACATCTATCTACACGCGCTCTGGAAGCATCGCACGTAAGTTCGCGCATGACATTCAAGTCGGCATGGTAGGTGTGAATGTTCCAATCCCTGTACCAATGGCATTCCACGCATTTGGCGGTTGGAAACGTTCATTGTTTGGATCGAATCATGTTCACGGCGAAGAAGGCGTGCGTTTTTATACCAAGCGCAAAGCCGTTACCATCCGTTGGCCAGGAGACGGTTTAGCGGCAGAGTTCAATATGCCAACCATGAAGTAAGAGGCTTTTATGTCTATCAATGATATAAAGTCCCTTGATGTTTCCGATATTCAGGTAGATAGCTATCTACCTGATGCGGAAAAAATTGTGAAAGGCACGCCACATCAAAATGTATGGAATGCATTCTCGTCTCGCGATGAGAAATTCCATGCCGGCGTTTGGGACGCACAGGCCGGTGCTTGGACTGTTAGTTATGATGAAGACGAGTTCTGCTACATACTAGAGGGCGAGTCGATCATTCACGACGAATCAGGGCAAAGCAAGACAGTTAAAGCTGGCGACACTTTTACCATTCCTGCAGGATTTTCAGGTACCTGGGAGGTGCCCAAATACTGCAAAAAAATCTATGTAATCTACGAGGCGTAATCCAATATGCGTACCGAGCACACTGAATCCTATTATGCAGCAACCCGTCATGATCGCAATGATAGGCCCGCACTGAAGGACAACATTGATACAGACGTGTGCATTATCGGTGGTGGCTACACTGGCATATCTAGCGCATTACACCTCGCCGAAGCAGGCTTCAAGGTCGTCGTACTTGAAGCCGCACGCCTTGGGTTTGGAGCAAGTGGTCGCAATGGCGGCCAACTTGTAAATAGTTACAGTCGAGATATCGATGTCATTGAACGCAACTATGGCAAGACAACTGGGCATAGCTTTGGCGCTATGGCATTTGAAGGTGCCGACATTATTCGCGAGCGCGTCAAAAAATATAATATCGACTGTGACCTAAAACCCGGTGGCATATTTGCTGCGCTTAACGCAAAGCAGATGCACGAGCTAACAGAACAGAAAAAGCTATGGGAACGCTACGGCCATACCGAGCTTGAATTGTTAGATAGCAATGCAGTGCAGAAAGAAATAAATACTGATGTTTATGAAGGCGCCCTCTTAGATCACAAAGGCGGTCATATGCATCCACTTAATTTGTTACTGGGTGAAGTAGCGGCGTTCGAACAACTCGGTGGCGTTGTGTATGAAGACTCTGCCGCATTAAAAATAGAACGAACACGTCGCCCTAAAATACATACCGCTGAAGGAAGTGTGACAGCTGATTATCTTCTTGTTGCAGGCAATGCCTACATGCATGGTTTGGTACCGGAGTTGTCAGCGAAAACGATGCCTTGTGGCACGCAAATCATCACGACCGAAGTTCTCGAAGAGTCCGTCGCAAGCACTCTCATTCCCAACGGATACTGTGTCGAAGACTGCAACTACAAACTCGATTACTACCGTATCACTGGAGACAATCGATTACTGTTTGGGGGTGGAGTCACCTATGGCGGCGGCGATCCAAATTCAATCGAACATTTTCTTCGTCGACATCTTGAGCGTACTTTCCCGCAACTCAAAGGCATCAAATTTGATTATGCATGGGGGGGCGACTTCTTGTTAACGATGAGTCGTTTGCCACAGTTCGGCCGACTCAATGATTCAATCTACTATGCGCAAGGCTACAGTGGTCATGGCGTTACAACCACGCATTTAGCAGGCAAGGTCATTGCGGAAGCGCTGAAGGGCGATGCGACGCGCTTTGATACCTTTGCTAGCTTGAAACACCTTCCCTTCCCTGGTGGGCGCATCTTCCGTGTACCTTACACTGCGATCGGTGCGTTTTATTATGGTCTTCGCGATAAGCTAGGCATTTAAGCCCTAGCTTTAGTCTAACTATTTAGCGACCGCTAGTTCTTCTCTATCTTGCGCACTAAATCTCGTGTGACTTAATCTCAAAGCACGCTCTCAAATTACACACTCAATACCTATAAAACGTATTGCCTACTCTAGAGAGTAACGCGTAAGACAAACAAAAACGCTCTCGAGCACATTATGCTGGAGAGCGTTTTTATCAAAGTAAGGAAACCTTAGATATACGGGAGTAATAATTCGTGCTCTAAGGCACTAATTTGCTGCTCAAAAATGTTTACATCATCCCATTTCACTGCGCTAAACACGCGAATAAACTCAGCACCAAACCAATCGCTAATGCGTGGGTCTGATTCCATCAATCTCAAAGAGTCTCTTTGGTTATCAGCAACGCAAGGATGGTCCTGCTTATAGGCATCACCTGTGACAGGCTCAGGAGCAGTCATCTTTTCGGTAATTCCATGAAACACACCCGCTAACAACGCACTCGTTGCAAGATAAGGGTTTGCATCCGCACCAGCCATACGATGCTCGATTCGAGTCGAAGACAGGCTTCCAGAAGGAATACGCATAGCAACGGAACGATTGTCGTAACCCCACGTTTTACTTGTAGGCGCAAAGGAGCGAGAAGCTAAACGCTTAAAGCTATTCACATTAGGGCTCCACAAGGCTTGGCATGAATCTGCCATATCTAATAAGCCCGCAACTGCGTATTGTAGTAAAGGATTATCCGTTGGGGGTTCACTCGCGAACACATTTGTTCCCGACTCGTCCATCAAACTTAAGTGCATATGCAAGCCATTACCTGCCTCTTCGAGGTACGGCTTCGCCATAAATGTGGCTTGCATACCACGCTTTTTAGCAATGGAAGTAATCACGCGTTTTAAAAGAAGCGCCTGATCTGCAGCAGCCACGACATCGTCGCCATAGTTTAGATTTACTTCAAACTGGCCGGGTGCATATTCAGCGATGACCGTATCAGCAGGAATATTCTGCATATGTGCAGCACTAATTACCTCTTCAATAAAGTCGTTATGATCCGCCAAGTCTTGCATTGCATAGACTTGCGTTGAACTCATTCGATGACCGCTAGCGGGAGATTTAGGTGGCTGCAGCCCGCCATTTTCTGTTCTCTCGGTATCCAATAAATAGAACTCAAGTTCCAAGGCAATACCCACTTTGTATCCCAGTGTGCTAAAACGTTCATTCGTTTTAACGAGGATATTGCGCGGTACAACATCCATCGGCGAGCCATCATCCTCCAACATGGTACAGAGCACTTGCGCACGGCTGAGATCTTCGACCCACGGAACAATCGCTAAAGTGCCCTCAATGGGTTTACAAACATAATCTCGATCGCCTTGTGCAAGACCCAAACCCGCTTCTTCAGTTGATGCTCCTCGGCTGTTTAAACTCATCACCGAGGCAGGTAGGCAACACCCCGTTTGGTACACTTTATCAAGCAGATCAATTTCGATTCGTTTACCTCGAAGAATGCCGTTTTGATCAGGCAACAGTAATTCGATGGTTTGAACCTTAGGATAGCGGTTAAGAAAATCCCTCACTTCTTGGTTTTGCATCATGTACTCCTTAATTTAAACCGCCCATGCAGAGGTATTTAAGTTCCAAATATTCATCCATGCCGTACTGACTTCCCTCTCTCCCCATACCAGACTCTTTAACACCGCCAAATGGTGCCATGGCAGTAGAGATAACCCCTTCATTGATACCAACCATTCCGTATTCCAATGCCTCTGAAACGCGCCACACACGCGCTATATCTTTTGAGTAGAAATATGCAGCCAAGCCATATGGCGTATTGTTGGCTTTTTCGATGACATCGGCCTCGTCTTCAAACACGCTAATAGCCGCTACAGGGCCAAAAATTTCTTGATGAACGATGTCCATGTCACTTGAGATATTGCCAAGGATAGTAGGTTGATAGAACAATCCACCTAGAGAGTGCGGCTCGCCGCCAACGACAACCTCTGCCCCTTTTTGTTTCGCATCCTGAACAAGCCCAGCTATCTTATTGAAACTGGCTTGGTTAATAAGTGGGCCTTGCACCACTCCTTCATCCAAACCATGCCCGACTTTCATTGATTTCACGGCATCACTTAAAGCCTTGACAAAACGATCATAAATACCTGATTGCACGTAAAATCTATTGGCACATACACAAGTTTGACCGGTGTTTCTATATTTAGAAGCAATCGCACCCGCCACAGCTTGTTCAATATCCGCATCATTAAACACAATAAAAGGCGCATTGCCGCCAAGTTCCATCGACACGCGTTTAACCGTATCTGCACACTGCTTCAACAGTAATTTGCCAACCGCAGTAGACCCCGTGAAAGAAAGCTTTTTGATTCGCGCGTCTTGCGAGAATACCTTACCGACATCTACCCCATGACTCGCCGTGACAACATTAAATACCCCAGCAGGAATACCTGCCTTGCCTGCAAGGTCAGCAAGCGCTAACGCACTTAAAGGAGTTGCTTCAGCAGGTTTCAGTACCATGGTGCACCCGGCAGCAAGCGCTGGAGCGGCCTTTCGGGTAATCATCGCTAAGGGAAAATTCCAAGGGGTAATGGCTGCACAAACACCAACACCTTGACGCTGCACCAACATTTTTTTATCTGGGCTGACAGCAGGAATCACATCGCCATAAACACGCTTCGCTTCTTCTGCAAACCACTCAATATACGATGCGGCGTAATTCACCTCTGCATAGGATTCACTAAGCGGTTTACCCGACTCCAAGGTCATAATTTCGGCCAGCATATCCGCAGATTGCTGAACCAACTGAAACCATTTGATCAACAAGCCATGGCGCTCAACGGAGGTTTTGCTCTGCCATGAATTTAAAGCTTGATGCGCGGCATCAACGGCTTGCGTCGCATCTTGCGCATCGCAGTCAGAAACCCTAGCAATACATTTTGCAGTACTCGGATCGACTACTTCATATGTTTTTCCACTGCGGCTGTCTTTCCAGCTACCACCAACATAACTCTGGGTGAACTGTATCGAGATCGGCATCCATCAACCTTTATCTATCAATCAAAAATGTTTATGTCGTACAGATATCTGAACAACAGAGGTGTATAATCTTTTGAACGCAGTATAAATTATTTTGAACGTCAAACAAGTATGGACAACTCGTTTTGAGAGACGATTAAAACCGTATTTGCATCTCTTAATGGCTTTTCATGGTGTAAAAAATATTTTATGCTCCGTACATTAAAGCAAACAACAGGTCATTTTATGGGTTCCTCCAGTAAAAAACCGCTCGTTGGCGTCATTAGTGATGTTAAAGTGATTTCGCCGCATCCATTCCATATCGCGGGAGACAAGTATTTACGTGCTCTCGTTGAAGCTGCTGATGTCGTACCAATCATGATCCCTGCTCTGAATGACATCATGGACATCACACATTGGACAGAGCACTTAGATGGCGTATTTCTAACAGGCGCCTACTCAATGGTTAACCCTTCTCTCTACGGTGAGTCAAAAATTGACGCCGACTTCGACTACGATGATCAACGAGATAATCTTAGTCGCGCACTCATTCAAAACATGCTTAAAGAAGACAAGCCTTTGTTCGCCGTTTGCCGTGGTTTGCAAGACATCAACGTTGCGTTAGGTGGCTCGCTTCATCAAAGCCTTCACGAAGTTGAAGGAATGAATGATCACCGCGAAGATAAAAACGCACCACTAGCTGAACAGTATGCGGATACGCACTCAGTCACGCTCAACGAAGACGGTATAATGCGCAAGATTACGGGACGAAATGATATCCTCGTGAACTCCCTGCATACCCAAGGAATTAAAGAGTTAGGACAAGGGCTTCAAGTTGAAGCAGTCGCCGAAGATGGTCTTATTGAAGCATTCAGCATTCCACAACTTACATTTGGATTAGCGCTTCAGTGGCACCCTGAATGGCAAGTTACTCAAAACCCAATTCAACATAAATTATATGAGGCCTTTGGCGCAGCGTGTAAAACACGTCAGCAACGCTAATCGAATTACATGCAAAAAATCATCAATTGGTTAACCGAAAACAATATCACTGAAGTCGAGTGTATTACGCCAGACCAAACAGGTATTGCTCGCGGTAAAATAATGCCTACAGAAAAATTCATCGCAGAGGCAGGTATTCGCTTGCCAGAATCTGTCATGCTGCAAACAGCCACTGGCGACTACCCGGATGACGAGCTCTATTACAATCTTTTAGACCCTGCTGATATCGACATGATTCTAAAACCAGATGAATGTGCGATGTTTTCTGTTCCTTGGGCATTGGAGCCTTCGGCGCAGATCATTCACGATTGTTTCGATGGTGCAGGCAAAGAATTTCCATTATCTCCGCGTGCCATTTTGAAGAAAGTACTCGCCTTGTTTGATGAGAAAGGTTGGCAACCAATTGTTGCACCTGAGGTTGAGTTATACCTTACTAAGCGCTGCACGGATCCGGATCTTCCATTGGTTCCACCTGTTGGTCGAAGTGGTCGACAAGAGTCTGGTAGACAATCATTCAGCATTGACGCGGCGAACGAGTTCGATCCAATTATCGAAGATATCTACGACTATTGTGAATCGATGAACTTAGATATCGATACAGTTATTCATGAAGAAGGCCCTGCACAGCTTGAATTCAACTTCCGCCATGGAGACGCCTTGCACCTCGCTGATCAAGTATTTGTGTTTAAGAGAGTCGTTCGCGAAGCGGCATTGAAACACAAAATTGATGCGACGTTTATGGCGAAGCCGATTGAAGGCGAGCCAGGCAGTTCGATGCATATTCACCAATCTATTATCGATAAAAAGACTGGCAAAAACATTTTCTCAAATGAAGATGGCGATGCGTCTGAAAACTTTTATCACTATATTGGCGGCCTTCAAGAATATATCCCACAAATGATGCCGATTTTTGCGCCAAACGTGAATAGCTATCGCCGTTTCCAAAGTGGTGAAGATGGCAACGCTCCTGTAAATACTGAGTGGGCAGAAGAAAACAGAACTGTAGGGTTAAGAGTTCCTCAAGCAAATGCCGCTGCGCGCCGTGTTGAAAACCGCTTACCGGGCTCTGATACCAACCCATACCTGGCACTCGCGGGCAACTTGTTATGTGGCTACTTAGGCATGATGAAACAGATTAAGCCGAGAGACCCTGTTGTCGGGCGCCACAACGAAGTAGATGCACCTTATCTACCGTTAAATTTGGAAGCGGCACTAGAAGCGATGTCAAATTGCGATGACATCAAAACCTTCTTAGGCGAAGAGTTTGTGGATGGTTTTATTGGGACTCGCTGGGCGGAGTATGAAGGCTTTAAGCGCGTAATTAGTTCTTGGGAACGTGAATTTTTGCTATCAACGGTTTAATTATGACACAAGATCGAGTTGTTAAAGTCGCTGCAGTACAAATTGCTTGCAGTTGGGATCGCCAAGATAATTTGAATAAATTAGAAAAGATGATTCGAGCCGCGGCCGCAGACGGAGCGCAAATCATTCTACTTCAAGAATTATTTGAGTCGCCATATTTTTGTATTGAAATAAAACTAGAACATCTCGGTCTTGCAACAGCTCTGAAAGACAACCCGTCTATCAAATGGCTGCAAGCACTTTGTGCTGAACTTGCTGTTGTAATCCCATTTAGTTGGTACGAAAAAGCCGGTAATGTCTTGTTTAACTCTGTCGCAATGGTCGATGCAGATGGAGAAATTTTAGGCACGTACCGTAAAACCCATATTCCGGATAGCGATGGCTATTTAGAGAAATACTATTTTTCGCCTGGCGATACAGGCTTTAAAGTTTGGAACACACGCTACGCAAAAATTGGTGTAGGTATTTGCTGGGACCAATGGTTCCCAGAAACTGCACGAAGTATGTCTTTAGCCGGCGCTGAACTACTTTTATACCCGACTGCTATTGGCTCTGAACCTAAAGAACCTGACTTAGATTCGATGCCACATTGGCGTCGCACAATGCAAGGTCACGCTGCGGCAAACCAAGTTCCGGTGATTGCTGCAAACCGAGTCGGAAAAGAATCGGCTGAGACAAACACAAATGTCATCGATTTTTATGGTTCGTCATTTATTACAGATCATCAGGGCGAGATTCAAGTAAGTGCCGACCGCCAAAGCGAAACATTCATCACGCACAGCCTAAACTTGAGTGCGGCGCAACGTGATCGTCACGTTTGGGGCTTATATCGTGATCGACGTCCAGAGCATTATTCAGCGCTGCAGCACTTAGATGTATCTGATCAAGGCGAATAACAACACGAGATCCGCACATGGCAAAGCTCGATAGCCAAACCCCAAAACAAGATGCTTTCTATATGCCTGCTGAGTCAGGTCCTCATGAAGCAGTAGGTTTAATATGGCCCGATAATCTCGAGACTTGGCGAGCCAAGGCATTGCCGGCTCAGGCGGCATTTGTAGAAGTTGCACTGCAGATTGCTAAGACAACTCCTGTCTATGTCTACGCCAATGCCAGTAGCCTTTCGTCTGCTCGCGCACAATTACCTGAACATATTCAGGTCATTGTCATTGAGAATAACGACTCTTGGTTGCGCGACACAGGCTGTAGTTTTCTTATCAACCAAGAAGGAAAGCGCCGCGCCGTCTCATGGAAATTCAATGCCTGGGGTGGTCATTTAGCGGGAATGTATAGCGATTGGAGTAAAGATGATGCCGTCGCAAAGCAGCTCGCAAATTGCTTTGACTCTGATGTTTATCAAGCTCCTTTCATCTTAGAGGGCGGCGCGATTCACGTCGACGGACAAGGCACATGCTATACAACGGAAGAATGCCTGTTACATCCCAGCCGTAATCCAGAGCTAAGCAAAGCGCAAATTGAAGCCTACTTAAAACAATACCTAAATGTGGACGTTGTATTCTGGCTACCTTTAGGGCTCTATGCCGATGAAGACACTAACGGACACATCGATAACATACTGCATGTCGTAGCACCGGGTGAGGTAGTCTTAACGTGGTGTGACGATCCATCTGATCCTCAATATGAGATTTCACGACTAGCTGAACGTGCTCTCAACTCTCATCCTGATGCACAAGGTCGGACCATAACGATCCGTAAAATCACAATGCCCGGCCCCTTATTTATGAGTGGAGAAGAAGCGGATAGCTTCGACGCCGAGCCGCATGAATCTCGTTATGAAGGCGTGCGACTTGCAGCAAGTTATGCCAATTTTCTAATCACCAACCAACAAATCATTTTCCCGTTGTTAGATCCAAAAACAGATGCTCAAGCCGCTGAAGTTCTTCAACAGGCGTTTCCTGATTATCAGGTCACGGGAATAAAAGGTGGACGGGAAATATTATTAGGCGGCGGTAATATTCATTGCGTCACGCAACAAATCCCTAAAGCGTCCTAACAAAATCTGTTAAGCCTCCAGGGATAGTACGTTGGCTAGGTATCGAATTCATTCTGACTGAATAACACTCTCTCAGATATAGAATGATCGTAGCGCGCAGATATCGCATTAACGGCATTAATGCGTGGCAGCAAGCCTTGTCCGTTGGCCAATTGAATAGCTAGACCTGGTCGCGCATTCAACTCCATCAGCAAGGGGCCTAAGTCTTTGTCTAAGACTAGGTCGACACCCAAATAACCAAGATTCGTGATTTCATAGCAACGCGCCGACAAAGCCAGCAAGTCATCCCATCGCGGAATATTAAGCTTCGTGAGATCTTTGCCTGTATCAGGGTGAAAGATCACTGGGTTGTCGCGCATAACTGCACGCAACGTACTGCCATTACGGATGGATAAACCAACACCAACAGCCCCTTGATGCAAGTTAGCCTTGCCGTGAGACGAGTGCGTGGACAATCTCGTCATCGCCATCACCGGATAGCCCTTGTAAACGATCACACGAATATCCGGGACGCCCTTATAGCTCATACCTTCAAAGCACGGATCAAATTGAACTAGAGATTCGACAATGGCCACATCATTTCGTCCGCCCAAGCTATAAAGACCACTTAGAATATTGGAGATATGACGATGTACATGATTACTATCAATTTCAGAGCCATCTGTACGGATGAAGTGATCGCCTCTACGATCAATAATTACCAAAATTCCTTTACCACCACTGCCCTGAGCAGGTTTGATAACGAAACCCTCGAGCCCTTTTAATGTTGGTTCCAAACTTCGTAACTCATATTGCGCGCGGAACACGGCAAGTAGGTCAGGCGTCGCAATACCAGACTTCAGACAAAGTTGTTTGGTTTTCAACTTATTGTCGACAAGGGGATACAATTGGCGAGGGTTGTTCTCTGCAATCAGCTGGACATTGCGGCGGTTCATTCCGATGATGCCGCATTGTTTTAGACGTTTAGGGCTGGCAAAACCAAACATGATCAACGATGTTCCAAAATCGATTTAAAGCGTCTTAAATCACTTAAGCGATAGCCGTTGTAATTTCCTATCGCTAAAATCGCCGCCAATACTAGTAATAAGCTTTCGGGATATAAGAAAACAAAATCTGCAACGTAGGTATTACTCATCAAAATATAGCTCACTACTGCCGTGAGCAAACTACCTAAGCCTTGAATCCCGACTTCTCTTGGACCTTCTTCTTCCCAAAGAATAGAAAGACGCTCAACCGTCCATGCGGTAATTATCATAGGGAAAAACGTCACTTTAAGCCCCCATGGGATACCAAGTTTATGACTCGCAATACCAATAGCTGCAAAAATAATAATCACAAACACAAGTACTGACGCGATTCTTGGCACCAGCAGTAAATTCAGACGGCTTAGCCAAGATCGAAGTAACAAGCCAATGCTAATCACCAAGACAAACAGCGTCAGCCCGACAATGAGCTCAGTCTGCAAAAACACCATAGCTATTAATACCGGCATAAACGTCCCGGACGTTCTGATGCCGATTAGATTTCGAAAAATAACAACAACCAAAGCGCCCAAGGGAATAATCAATAGCAACTTAAAAGTGCTTTGCTCAGAAATCGGTAAAGAATAAATTGAAAAGTCGATAAACAAGCTATCTGCGATCCCTTGACTCTCTACCGACGTGGCAAGCGCATTGCGATACTCTCTGAGCATTGAAAAACGAAGTTCCGCATTTCGACCTCCGTAAATTTCAATAAGCGGCTCATCGCCCTCTTGGAACAAAATTAGTCGGTTAGGCTGAATTACATACTCTTCTAAGGCATCGATGGTATGCCACGCGCCCTCTTCGTAAACCCTTAAAAATTGCTGAATAGGCGTGTTGCGTTTGCGATCACGCAGCATCAAGCCTTGTGCAGTTTTGCTATGTACACCCGAGTAAGCTAGTAATTTTTGCGCAAGCTCTATGCGCTTACTTAAGCGTGCGTTCTCACCTAATAGAACCAGCATGCTCGGCTCATCAGTATTCATCATATCTAACAAAGCCAGCGCTTTTCCTTTGGGTGAACGATACTGTTCAAGCGACCTTGTAATCGCATCAACCGCCTGTTTTTCACTCACGAGAAATGTTGGGAGACTGAGCTCTTTTGGTGACGGTCTCGTGTAATTATCATTATTCAAAAACCACGTAACATAACGAATCGCAGCTTCTTGCTTACCTAGATTCATTTTCCCTTCAAGCAGAACTGATTCATAACCGTTTTCTGAGTTATTCTTTTGCGACTGGAAGGGACCAAATTTTTGAGTGACTAAGGTACGACGGTAAGGGTTTTTATCTGCAGCATTGATAAACAATCGAACAGATTCTTCAGTGGCTTCAAACGAGAGCTTTATTTCGACAGACCATACTTCTTGGTCTTGATTCGTCGTGAGCGGAAACGAGAGCACTTGGTTTTTATAGGCGACCGCGCCGAGACCCAAAATAATAAGTACACTGATGACGAACGCAATTTGAAGCCGGGAGTTCATAAGAGCACCTAATCGAGTACCATATAACGTTGACTGGTATCAACGAGCACATTGCCTTCAAGAAAGCTACGACCGACCAACAACGGGTATCTGAATTCTGAACGGTCATTCAAATTCACCTCTGTCTTCATTTTAATATCGCCCATAGTGAGCGTCAGCTCGACCACGTAACGTTCATCAGATGCTCGATCATGTTGCTTGATCTTAGATTTACGCGTGATAGGTGCTTTGACTCTTACAGGCTTCGACTTTTTGAAAGGATGGATATTAAAAGAGGCCCACGTACGCCCATCTCGCTCAAATAATTGAATATCTTCCGCATGGATCGAACTTGTCGCAGCTCCGGTATCAATACGTGCTTTAAATCGATTACGTGTTGCATTCACGGAAACCCACTCCACCTCACCAATAATTGGCAGGCTGGTGTGATGTAACGATTTAACAGGCTGTATCTGCGAAACGTCTTGCTTTGGGCTAGGGCATTCTAGCGTTTTTTCTAATACAGGCTGAAGTTTTAACTCTGGACATACCGGGCATGGTGCAGGTACTTCCTTGACCACCACTTTTTCAACAACTTTCACCTCAGGTTCAACGACCTGCTGTTTCTGCCCAATCAAAGCACAAGAAGGCAAGACAACAATGACAGCAATGATGAATAAATAACGCAGCATGGATGCTCCATACGTCTAAAAGCAATCGAATAGCTAGAGCGTAAGTGTAGTTAAAAATTTAAAAATTGAAGGTTTGTTTGAATAAGCCAGACTGAACTAGCTCATACAAGCCATAAAAATGAGGGCGCAGAGTGTAACAAATTCTTCATCACTGCGTTGAACTAAGCTAACAAAACAAACAATGCTGCATCGATATTCAGGCAAGTAAAACAAATTGTAAGAAGGTGGTGTGGGAACCATATATTGGCCACCTAAAGGAACCATATAGTGGCCACCTAGTCCGTCAAACAACTGTATCTGGCATTTCCTAACTTCCGAACATAGACAGAAGCGGAAGTCAGAAGCGTTCGAGAGTAACAGGGGATTTCGTCGGGTTTTATAAAGAAAGCAGACCTTATTAACGCCAAGCTAAGCGGCAAAAAGCGCGTAGCGTTTTTTGTCCTTGCTTGAGCGACTGGTTAGGTGTTTTTAATATGGTTTGGCACATGTGTACTACCTAATATTGAAGCCGGCGCCAATAAAGACAAACGTTTGTTTGCCAGTTTGATTTTTACCGTATTAGAAAATTTGTCCTTCTTTATTTGAGAGACATTACCCCAATCACTGGACACCATTTTACCGAATACATTCCTCGCGCGAACGCCCTCTCCGCTAACATGCGCTTTGAAGCATTTACTTTTTATGGCAGCCTCAATAAATGAATAAACATAGAGAACAAAAAGCCATTTAAGCACTACAGGTAAGTTGTTCATAATGCCTACGCCCACACGCTCTAATGGGAAATCATGGCGAAACGCGAGATTTAAGGGTAAGCCAACTAAAAACAACAAAGAGAAGAAACAAATATTTTTAGTTGCGAGTTTAAACGTGCTTTGTTGATAGATCGTTTCCATCCTTGAACACCTAACGCCTGCAACAGCGGCTGTTTAAAAGCGCCAGCTTTTTAACAGTCCTGTTGCTTGCACTTGTTAAGTGGCTCAAGATTTCCAAGAAACTAATCATATTGAGTACACCACTGTGTTGCTAATTCTTTTGCATGAGTTTCATCAGTTTCTAGTATTTGTAAAATGGCAGGCCAAATTTCTTCAAAACTTACTTCTTCTTTTTTATGGTAAGACAAAGTTGCCTCTTCTAGTGTTACACCAACACTTTGAATCTCGTTTAGATCTTGAATTACTTGTGAAGTAGTTTTCATCAAATCGTTATCTCAAAGCGCCACTTAACGCTAAGCTAATGGGCAGACGCCGCGCAGCGGTGGCTGTCCAAGCCAAGGTTTCCTTGGCTGATCATTGAGCAGTTTGTTATATGCTTTTATGTATATAGTTCCCATGGCCCAAAGACTAGCAACGCTAAAGTTAATGTTAAACCAATGAATATACCCCACATAACAGAGTAGAACTTTTGGTTAGCCGAACGAAACAATGAAACCCCGCCCATTAAAAGTAAAAACCAAGTGGCCATAAGAATAACTAGCCATTGGTAAGCTGCGGCAGAAGCAATTGCAGATAACGCCAGAGCTATGGTGAAATGCTTTTGAGTAGTTTTATTTACGATATCCATTACAGCTCGGAAACCGGATTGTTATTAATAATAGGTTTGGCTTTTTTGAAAGCACGCAAACCTAGGTAGACGATAAAAAATAGAACGGTTGAACGGCCAATGACAAAACCAATATTGTATGAAGAAGCATCTGCGCTTAAGACAAATAGAACTGTATCGATTGCGCCAAAAGCTCCAAATAAGATGAGTAAGGCACCAAGTGCAGCGAGTAAATAACCACCTATTTTTTTCATTTCATTCCCTTAGTTTAAAACTACCTTTTGCATATAACGCCGCCAGCAGCGGCCGAGTGAAACGAGGTCCAGCGACCGCAGGGAGCGATGCTGGCTGGCCTTGTTAAATGTTTTATTCTTCATATTTTTCTATTTCCCATGGACCACCTACATGTTGGCGCCAAGCATGCCAACCTGGAGGGATATGCGCTACCTCTTTGACGCTGGGATCAAGTTTTACGACTTGGGACATAGCAATAAGAGAGATGTTTTCTTCTTGGGCATCCTCGAGCCCTAAGAACTGCCACCCATGATCATCTTCATCGTGACAAACGTGAAGGATCGGAGCACCTTCAAAGGCGATATCCTTGTTAGTTACAGCGGCGCAATTTTCTGGCTGATCAAATGGCCAATCTTCCATGGTTACTCCTGACATTTAACAGCTTATTATACGGAATTCCGTATAAACCGCAGACGACAACGCGTCTTCACGATCACCAAAATTCCATTTTTGTTCAATTGATTCAATCACTTAAAGAGCATCCTATCATTAGAAACCAAGATTCTCTTTGCGCAAAAAGAAGACTTGGGTTTACACGGGTCCGTATAAACCCAGAAGCAATTTTTTAAGTAATTGTTTTATAAAACAATATCAGAAGGAAGCCGCAAAAAGACAGACTTATCTCACGGGTTTCATAGGAAGCGATCACCTCAAAGCTTCCTGATTCCATTACACCTGTTTATTTATATAGTTTTCTAACTAATTATCTGAGGACCTTATTGTTAGGTCACAGCAACTATTTTAAGGCTTTCGCATCACTAAATGTCAGCCCCCTATATGAAGCGGGCATTGATCATGAGGGGTATTTGATGTCGGCTAATGTCTAATTTTGGGTATTACACCTTAATCAATAGGTTGCAGTCATTCGCGTCAATGAGAGGCTGGAACGAAGGGATAATCCCGTTGAGCGCGTAAGCGATCCGGGTCGCCTTTGGGGCAAGGTGAATTGCTCGTAGAGCAAGAGAGAGTGACCTAGGTTATGTTGGGGTCTTTGGCGAAACAAAGACCCTGACTTGCCGTCGGCCAGCGCCGACAGGAACAGAAGAATGAGCCTGATGTTACCCTCTAAAAACAACAACCACTTATGCCTAACCGTAGACAACACTCACAAAACAAAAAAGCCGCTACTAGTTTCCCACTAGCGGCTTCATTTCATCAATGCTTGAGTCTAGCTACCGATAAAGTCTCGCATTAGTGCAGCTGTTTTTTCTGGTGTTTCAACCATTGCTAAGTGACCAATACCAGGCAATACAACCTTCTTAGAGTTCTTCACCAGCGCCGCATATTCATCAATATTCTTGGCACTAATCACCTTATCTCCTTCTCCCCAAATGATTAGGGTTGGCGCGGTGATATTAACGAATTCTTTGTCTAAGCCTTTAGTGAGGTCTGAACGAATGTCTTTAAAAATCTTTTCGTTGATCGCTAGTCGAGACACCGCTATTTCAGCCTCCGCTTTTGCAATCGCATCGGGAATAAATGGCTTCACTTCCATGACAAAATCTAAGACCCGATAAAAGTCTTGTTCAGTTTTTGCGATCAAAGGATTGCTCCCTTGCTCAAGAATTTCATCCATTTGTGAAGGCTGAGTATGCACACCTGCTGGACTGATTAAGGTAATCGATAACACTTGATCTGGATGACGGGCTGCATAAAGTGATGAGATAGCGCCACCCATAGAATTGCCCGCCAAATGGAACGTCTTGATATCTAGCTTCGCCATCAAAGCATTCACAAACGCAACTTGATCAGCAATATGGTAACTCGCGTTCAGATCTTGCTTGTTTTCACCATGCCCCATTAGATCTGGAACAATCACACGATACGTCGAACCGAACTGCTGCGCTAGACGCAACCAATTCGTTTTACTACCACTAAAGCCATGCAACATGACTAGAACTGGGGCATCAGCGTTATTATCGTATAAGGTGACTTGCTGACCGTTTACTTCAATTGTTTCGTGAACGAGACCAGCTTTTTCGGCCTCCATGTTGAGTGCCCACGCCCTAAACTCAACACGCTTTTCTAAAAATAGGGCATTCGCTCCCATCAAAACAATTAACACAGCAGCGAGAAAAATGATTACCTTCTTCACATTATCTTCCTTATGGAACAGTTTATTTGTATTTATTTTGTACTTTTCGCACGCATCCTAGTAGACAGCTCCTAGCCTCTCTATGGTAAGCTGCGTTTCAAGTTGATAAATTTGGCCAAATAATAAGATTATGCCAACGAGATCAGTATTAGGGTTATCGTATACCGCACAGCTTTTTAAGTCTCTGGGTTTAGACAGCGATGCTGTTTTAAATAGCAACGGACTAAACGTCGATCGTATCGATCCGCAAGCGCGCATCACACGCAGCAAAGAGCTTGAAGTCTATCAAGACTTAGTCAAATTAAATCCCGACCCTCTCATCGCCCTCGAAATCGGTCCTTTCCTTGGGCCTGCTGGCTACGGCCCATTCGCAATGTTACTTAGCAGCTGTAAAGATGGCTATGAATCTTGCCAGATGGGTATTCGCTACCAATCTATGGGCTATATGTTCGGCGAAATGAGTTTTTCTTTGGCGACTGATAACTCGTCACTACGTTTCGACCCCGCAATGCTTCCCGAAGATGTGCGCGAATTTGTTTTGTACCGCGACATGGCAGGATGCGCGAAGCTCGTCCGTGACATCTATATGATGAACGGAATCGATTTTCAAATCGTTGAAGTTCACCTGACTGTCACGCCAAAAAAACAAGATCGTATTAAGTTTGAAAAAGCTTTCGGCTGCCGAGTGTTGTTTGGCATGCAAAGCAATCGCATACTGATTCCAACCGCGCTACTGAAACAGCCCTTCCCTCAAGCGAATAAAAACGCATTCGACATGTATCGTGAGCAATGCGAGCAGATTCTGTTCGAATCAAGTCAAAAAGAAGAAACGCTCACTGATGCATTGAAGAACTATCTTTTGATGTTTAGTTATGACATTCCTAAAGCCAAGGAAGCTGCTCAAACCTTTGGTATGTCAGAACGAACTTTACGCAGAAAGTTAAGCGACGAAGATAGCAGCTTTCAGAACGTGTTGGATGAAGTGAGATTCGAGAAAGCAAAACGCTGGTTAAGCGAGTCACAATTAAGTATTGAGCTAATCGCTCTGAAACTGGGTTACCAAGAAGCCGCCGCGTTTAATCATGCCTTTAAGCGCTGGAGTGAACGAAGTCCTTCGCAGTATCGTAAGGATCATTCCTCTAAGAGATAGTTCACCGCTCTTTTTACTTTCGGGATGTGATCAGGCTTGAAACCCTGAAACGAACCAATCACCTCTCCTCGTTGATCTATAAGAAACGAGGAAGGTAAACCGACCAAGTGATATGCCCGCTGTGTCTTTCCTGTTTTTTCTGTCAGTACGGTATAGTCAACCGGATAATCCGCTAGAAATCCAAGCGCCTCAGCTGAGTCTTCATCTAAGTTAATCGCAATCACTTGAAAGTCGTCTGGTGAGAATTCCTTTTGCAAGCGATCTAGCGCCGGTAGCGATTGTCGGCAAGGCCCACACCACGACGCCCAAAAATCGAGATAGATAACCGTACCACGGTAATCACTCAACCGATGCATCGTGTCGTTAGCTAATTCTTTAAGATGAAAATCAGGCGCTGCTACGAAATCGGCCCGTGAGATTGAGGAAATTAGAAGAAGTAAAATAAAAATGAGATGCTGCATTCTCATTACCAATGCGATACCAAATGTCCTAAGACTTAATGATAAAGTATTGGTTCAAATGAAACAGAGCTTAGACGCACATTTGGTTACAGCCGCCGAGCACACCGAGTGCTGGTAAATCAAGAATCTGCAAATCGGTTCGCTTCACATCAATCAACCCGTCTCGCTGGAAGCGTTTGAACAAACGACTGATGGTTTCCGGAGCAAGATTAAGATGATTAGCGATATCTCTACGTGGCATCATTAAATTAAAGCGCGTATCAGAATATCCGCGTTCTTTGTAACGAGCAGATAAAGTAAACAAGAAGGTTGCAAGCTTCTGATCAGCCGCGTGTTCTTGTTGTTTTTCGTGCCCGCTTTGCACTTCTTTACGAGTACTGAGAGCAAGTGGTGTTGTAAGCCAGAAATTTGCAACGCAAGTCGTTCGAGCTTCGAATATTTGATAGCACAAAGGCTAGATGTCCCAAGCGCAATCACACTAGAGGGATGCGAATTTTGGTGCAGCGCATCTAGTCCGAAAAGTTCACCTGGAAGATGGAAGCTTGCGATATGCTCCGAACCTTGGCCATCATTGAGCACAGTTTTGAACATGCCTGATTTAACCGCATAGACATACTAAAAATTTTGACCTTCTGAGTAGACGCGTTCACCTTCATGGAAAACCCTTCCCGCATCAACAATTTCTTCTAGCGATGCCATCTGAGCAGGATTCACACCTACTGGTAAACACAACTTCCCAAGCGCACATTCACCACATTTCAAGTCGCTAATCGTAGCTAGTCTCATTCCCTGATCCATAACCGCTCGTTTTTATTTATACTGTTTTACTGTATCGAGGTATTTCAACATTCTGTTGTTCTCCTCTCGCTAAATAATGATTAAACGTCATCGCAATATTTCTTAAAAATACACGACCAAGTTCGGTCACTTGGATGCCGTCATTGTTTAACAGCACCAAGTCATCTTCGACAAATTGAGATAGGTTTTCGAACTCTCGTTTAAAATATGTATCGAAGTCAATCAAATGTTCGTTACCAAATGCAGCCTTGCTAATAAATTCACCGCACATAATCCGCTGAATAAGGTCTGATCGAACGATGTCGTCAGACGACATAATCAGGCCTTTGTAGAGCGGTAGCTCATCATTTGCTAACTGCTCTCTGTACTCAGATATTTTAGTCACGTTTTGACTAAAGCTGTGATTCACCTTAGAGATAGCGCTGACACCAAGGCCGATCAAGTCTGTTTCTGCATGCGTAGAGTAACCTTGGAAGTTTCGCTGCAACGAGACGTTTTCTTGCGCTTTCACTAAGCTGTCGCTTGGCAGGGCAAAGTGGTCCATCCCGATATAGGTGTACCCTTCATCACCCAAGCCGACAATACTGTCACTGAGAATATGAATCTTCTCTGCACTTGATGGAAGTTCTTCTGCGTTAATTAAGCGCTGAGCAGGCATGCTATCTGGCATATGCGCGTAGTTATAAAGCGCTAAACGATCAGGCTTAATCCGCAAAACTTCTTTCAGTGTTTCATCAAATGAAGCACGAGTCTGCTTCGGCAATCCATAAATTAGATCAAAAGAAATGGAGCTGACACCCAACGCACGAGCGCGCGCTACAAGCGCCTCGATTTGTTCAATATTTTGTTCACGGTTCACCGCTTTTTGTACTTCTGGATTAAAGTCCTGAATACCAAAACTAAAGCGATTAAAGCCTAGGCCCACTAGTTCATCGATGTCATCTACTGTGACGCTTCGTGGGTCGATTTCGATACCCATCTCAAGCTTTTGAGGAAGTCCAAAATGGAAAGATTGTGCGAGTAACTCTAGGATCTCTTTGATCTGATCAGTGCTCATAAAGGTCGGTGTGCCGCCACCAAAATGAATCTGTTCGACTAAGCGACCACTTTCAAATAATGGCGCTTTTAAAGCGATCTCTTTACTTAGCAATTCAATATATTCATCCGCTCTAGACATATTTCGAGTCACCACTTTGTTGCAACCACAGTAATAACAAAGCGATGCACAAAACGGCACGTGAATATAAAGGGACAAGCTTCTAGGAGCTGGGTGCTGATTACTCTCAGTCACCTGCTCAAGATAACTACCTATTGGGAAGTCATCACGAAAATGCAGCGCCGTCGGGTATGAAATATAACGAGGACCATAACCTTCATACCGTAAGAGAAAATCGTTGAGTTGATCAGCGTTTATCACGAAAGTAGCCTGCAAAAAGTGTATCTGGCGCAGTCTACCTAGTTTGCAGGCTTGTTCTCTTGATCTAAATCAACCTAGTTTGATGGAAACGCAGCTGCGCTGCACTTTGTTCTTGGTCACCTTCACTCTTCGGTTCAGACCAATGATAGATAACAATGCGGCTCACATTTGCATAAGGCACATCAAAGCTCCAAAGTTTACTGGTTGGCATGCCTAATACGTGAGTCAGAATGGCACGTATGACGCCGCCGTGGCACACCAACAAGCGGTGTTGTCCTTTACTTTGTTCAACCAAATCTTCCCAAGCACCATGTACTCGTGTCACGAACTGACTGAGCGGTTCTCCGCCAGGAGGCGTATTGTTCTCGGGATCTTGCCAGTACTTAGAAAACGCCTCTTTGTTTCCTTCCATCAATTGCTTATTGGTGAGGCCTTCCCACTCGCCAAATGCAATTTCACGAAACTCTGCATTGATATCGAGATCTAGCGACAGTTTATCTGCCAGTTCACCGGCAAAATAACGACATCGCGATAAAGGCGACGAGACAATACTTGCCCAAGGAGAATGCTCACCTACGGATGTTCGCATTTGCTCCCAGCCTAGCTCTGAGAGTGGATCATCAAGCGTGCCACGAAGTTTTTGCCCACCTTCAGGCTCTCCGTGTCGTATCAGGTCAATAATCGTTTCTGTATTCATCATGTTTCGTCAATTTTGTTCGGCATTTGAGCAAGCTGCGCGTATACTACGCGCCAGTTTTTTGGCCACTCGCGCTCGCGCAGTTGGCGTTAATTTTGGAGAATCAGCATGTTATCAGTTAATGAGTACTTTGACGGCAAAGTAAAATCAATCGCATTCGAAGGCAAAGATCTACCTGCAACAGTAGGTGTAATGGTTGCCGGTGAATACACCTTCGGCACAAGCCAAAAAGAATACATGACTGTTGTCGCTGGCGAGCTTCAAGTTAAGTTGCCTGGTAGCGACGAATTCGTCAGCTTCACAGATGGCCAAACATTTGAAGTTGAAGCAAATCAGTCTTTCGATCTAGTCGTCCCGACGGATACTGCTTATCTTTGCAAATACGAGTAAGTAACTAAACTCGTGCCCTATGGGTCGCAAATCTACGCGGCCCATAATTTTTCATTTCCAGCGCACTAATTCTTGTTCTTTAAGCTACGTTCTTTGAAATATGCCGCTTCTTCATTGACTTGCATCAGCTCACGACGCAATAGATCGAAACCCAAGGCCGCAACGAGTATTTGAAAGCGTTTTCTGTCTACTGGAAAGTAGAAACAGTGTGCCTTTATCTCACTCTTACTTCCCCACGCCACCCATACAGTACCGACAGGTTTATCTGTTGTACCACCTTGAGGCCCAGCTATTCCTGATACCGCGACACCTAAATCAGCGCCGCTTCGATCCAAGGCGCCTGATAGCATTTGTTCTACAACCGCTTGGCTAACCGCGCCATGTGCAATTAATGTCGCTTCTTCGACGCCGAGCATCTTCTGCTTCATTTCATTGGAGTAAGTAACAAAGCCAGCATCAAATACGCCCGAAGCGCCATCAAGCTCGGTCAGCATAGAGCTGATCAGTCCGCCCGTACATGACTCGGCAAAGGTCACACGTTTGCTTTGCGCCAACAATAAATCTTTCACGACATGCGCAATGCTGCGATTATCATCGGTCACAATATGCGCGCCAAATAATTGCTCCACTTGTTCAGAAAAATGCTCGAGCAACGCATAGTCTTGCTCATGATTTGCTTGGAGCTTTAACTCCAACATTGGCAATGAAGCGCGAAACCCAAGCTCCAATTCTTTTGGAAGTTTCAAACCACTCTTAAAAACACGCTCTTGAATGCCTGACTCACCCATTCCAAAAACACGATATCGTTGTCGCTTCACTTTGGCATTCGAGTCTAAAGGTAAACGCGGGAGAATCTCCTCACTAAACATTGTTTTCAGTTCTGATGGGACTCCAGGTGTGCAGTAAACAGTGCATCCATTAATCTCAGCAGAGAAGCCAACAGCTGAACCTGTGGCATTAGGAACTAAACCTACCCCGTCAGGCAAAATAGCCTGCTTTTTGTTGGCTGCATTGAAGGCAATATTTTTACTCTTGCACCATTGTTCAAGGTCCGCCATTGCCTGCGGATGTTCAAGCAAATCAACGCGCATAACATTGGCTAGGGCTTGTGCTGTGAGATCGTCAACAGTTGGCCCCAAACCACCATTCACAACAAGCACATCAGAAAAACCCGCAATGCGCGCTATTTCCTGCTCAAGCAAGGCTAAGTCATCCCCAACAGTTGCCTTGTAGTAAATCGTGCAACCAAAGGGGCTAAGGGCTTCAGCTAACATTGCCGAATTGCTATCGACAATGTCACCACTCATTAACTCATTGCCTGTTAATAGCAAAGAGAGCTTTATAGATTGTTGTTCGTTGCTCATAGAATTCTCTGACGATACGCAGCGCAATATAGTTATTTACCGAGAAGCGCTGCCATTTCAATAGAGCGATCAGCACACGCTGTCATCGCTTTTTCAACCAGCTGAGGCAGACCTTCATTTTCGAAAACATGAATAGCACGTTCAGTTGTGCCGCCGGGCGACATGACGTTTTTCTTTAATTGTTCTGCTGGCAGATCACTTCCGAGCACCATTTTGGCTGACCCAAGTGCTGTTTGTGCAGCTAATTGCTTCGCATCTTCTGTGGATAAGCCAAGTTTCTCAGCAGCCTTCGCCATCTCGGAGATCATCAAAAAGAAATATGCCGGACCGCTCCCTGATACTGCCGTGACCGCGTGAATCAGCTCCTCTGAGGCGACCCATCTTGCAACACCTATTGCAGCAAAAACATCTTCAACCGCTTGCTTTTGCTCGGCACTGACTTTCTCAGTCGCATACAAGCCACTTGCGCCCTCTAATACTTGAGCAGGCGTGTTTGGCATCACGCGTACAATCGCAATGTCTTCACCTAGCCATTTCTGCAAACTTGAAACTTCGATTCCTGCTGCAATCGACACCACTACAGGAGATTGCGCGGCCAAAGCGTCTTTCATCGGTGCAATCACCGCCTCGAGGACCTGCGGCTTCACACATAACAATACGATATCAGCAGCACGTACCGCTTCGACATTATCAGTGGTTGTACTAATGCCAAGCGTTTCAGCCATCTGCGTCAACTTATCTTGGCTTGGATCACTTGCGGTCACACGCTTTGGGCTCACGCCATTCTCAATCAAACCTCCGATAATCGCGCTTGCCATATTGCCAGCACCGATGAAACTAATATTCAGTTCGTCTAACTTCATTCTTTGTTTCCCGTTTTCGTGGAAATTAAAAGTCACGATGACTCATCGAGCTTCTAATCCTAATTTTTTCTTTCACCAAATATATCAGTGCCTACACGTACCATGGTTGAACCATGCTCAATAGCCAACTCTAAATCTTTCGACATCCCCATCGATAAGGTATCAACTGAAGCATAACGTGCAGCGAGCCGATCTTTTGCTTGATGTAAAGCGTGCATGCTTTTCGCTAATTGCTCGTTATCGGCACTTGCACTTGGAATCGCCATAATTCCGCGCAAACATAATTTATCCATACCCGAAATCTGCTCGGCTAATGCATCCAATTCATCAAGAGAGATTCCAGACTTCGTTTCCTCTTGATCGATATTCACTTGAATACATACATTAAGCGCTTCCGATGTTTCTGGTCTTTGATCGTTCAATCGTGTTGCCACTTTTAGGCGGTCGACACCATGCACCCACGCGAAGCTTTCAGCGATGGGACGTGTTTTATTCGATTGAATCGGACCAATAAAATGCCATTCAATGCTGCCTGCTTTTTCAGGTGCTAATGACAAGATCTCTTCTTGCTTCTCAAGGGCTTCACTCAGGTAATTTTCCCCAAATAATCGTTGCCCTTGTTCATAGGCTTCGATCACCGACTTAGCTGTATGTTTCTTGCTCACAGCGAGTAACTGAACCGAGCCACTTTCTCTCTCAGCCCGAATTGTTGCTTTTTGTATTCTTAAACTAACGCTCTGGAGCTTGTCTGCTATGCTAAACATTATGCTAATCAATAAGATAGTGGTGTTAGGGGTTAAGTTCTCTGAAAGCCATACCTATCAAGGCTTAGAACATTTCTGAGCCGTATGGGCAACAACTAATTATCTCAATAAGTTTAACAAGATGAGATTTTTACTCTAGTGAAAATCTAGTCCTATAGAGGGTTCTCATGGATATTACCGAACTGCTCGCCTTCTCTGCGAAGCAAGGCGCATCAGATTTACATTTGTCATCAGGCTTACCACCCATGATTCGTGTTGATGGCGATGTACGTCGTATCAATCTACCAGCGATGGAACACAAAGAAGTGCATCGCCTGATTTACGACATTATGAATGACAAGCAGCGTAAAGATTTTGAAGAATTCTTAGAAACCGACTTTTCATTTGAAGTACCTGGTGTCGCACGTTTCCGTGTTAACGCATTTAACCAAAACCGTGGCGCAGGCGCAGTATTTCGTACCATCCCTTCCAAAGTATTAACCATGGAAGACTTGGGTATGTCGCAAGTATTTAAAGACATTGCCGAGGTACCTCGTGGTCTCGTACTGGTAACCGGTCCAACCGGTTCTGGTAAATCAACAACGCTAGCGGCAATGATCGATTTCATTAATGACAATCGCTACGACCACATTCTGACCATCGAAGATCCAATAGAATTTGTTCACGAAAGTAAGAAATGTCTCGTGAACCAACGTGAGGTACATCGTGACACCTTAGGCTTTAACGAAGCACTGCGCTCAGCACTTCGTGAAGACCCCGATATTATTCTAGTTGGTGAGCTTCGTGACCTTGAGACCATTCGATTGGCACTAACCGCTGCAGAAACAGGTCACTTAGTATTTGGCACTCTCCACACCACATCTGCTGCCAAAACAATTGACCGTGTCGTTGATGTATTCCCAGCGGAAGAAAAAGCGATGGTTCGTTCCATGCTTTCAGAATCTCTACAAGCCGTTATCTCGCAGACACTGTTGAAGAAATCAAATGGTGGTCGTGTTGCCGCACATGAAATCATGATTGGTACACCAGCGATACGTAACCTTATTCGTGAAGATAAAGTTGCACAGATGTACTCGGCAATACAAACAGGGGCCAGCATTGGTATGCAGACGCTCGACCAGTGCTTGCAAAACTTGCTTAGCAAAGGCCATATCAATCGCGATACAGCACGCGAAAAAGCAAAAATCCCTGAAAATTTCTAAGAATTAGCCGATAAGTTTATTTATCGGATGCAAGACAAGTTAAGGAAGAAAACGTGGACTTTGATCGACTCTTAAAAATCATGGTTGAAAAAGGAGGCTCAGACCTCTTTATCACAGCAGGCGTTCCACCTAGCATTAAAATCCATGGCAAGATCGTCCCTGTCACCAAGCAATCTCTGACACCAGAAATGTGTCGTGAGATTGTCTTTGACACCATGAACGACAAACAACGCGACGAATTTACTGAAAAAAACGAATGTAACTATGCCCTCAGTGCACGAGGAATTGGTCGTTTTCGTGTATCCGCATTCTCTCAACGTAACCTTATCGGTATGGTGCTGCGTCGTATCGAAACGAATATCCCACGTATTGAAGACCTCGCGCTGCCAGAAGTTATTAACTCTCTAGCAATGACGAAACGCGGTTTGATTATTTTTGTGGGCGCAACGGGTACTGGTAAGTCGACCTCTCTCGCATCGATGATTGGTCACCGAAATCGAAACAGTAAAGGCCATATAATTTCGATCGAAGACCCTATTGAATATATTCACCAACACGAGGGCTGTATCGTTACGCAGCGCGAAGTGGGGATCGATACTGAGTCTTTCGAGGTTGCGCTTAAAAACACATTACGTCAGGCACCTGATGTCATCATGATCGGTGAGATCCGTAGTAAAGAAACAATGGAGTATGCGGTAACTTTCGCAGAAACAGGTCACTTGTGTCTCGCGACCCTACACGCCAACAACGCGAACCAAGCATTGGACCGTATTATTAACTTCTTCCCTCCGGAGCAGCACAACCAAATCTGGATGGACCTGTCGTTAAACTTGAAAGGCATTGTCGCGCAGCAGCTTGTACCGACTCCCGATGGCACTGGTCGTCGAGCGGTAATTGAAGTACTTCTGAATACACCGCTTTGTGCAGATCTTATTCGTAAGAAAGAAGTGCATAAACTGAAGGAGATAATGACAAAATCTCGCGATGTCGGAATGCAAACCTTTGACCAAGCGCTTTATGACCTGTACGCTGCCGGCGAAATCACCTACGAAGATGCACTGGCGCATGCTGACTCTGCGAACGACTTGCGTCTTCTGATTAAACTTGGTTCTGACGCATCAAGCCCTGATGAGCTTTCGAGCAATACACAACGGCTTTCGATTCAAGATGATGGTTTAGTTTAGGCACGTGCAACGCATTACCTTGAAGTAGTAAGAAAGACATGAAAACCCAAGCCAGACTATTAGCGAAATACATGGATAGTGCACAGTCTGGCCGGGTTGAATGGATTGGTTTGCGACCTTCTCGTAAAGCCGATATTAAAACCGTATCGCAGGTCTATGCCAAGGCAGATCGCGGCCTCCAAGGCGACCATAGCGCTAAACGCGCTAATGGCTCTGCACGACAAATCACACTGATCAACGCCGAAGATATTCAAGCACTCAGCACCCTACTAAATAGATCATTAATTGACCCATCTATTCTGCGCAGAAATATCGTCATCTCTGGCATGAGCCTGCACGCGATGCGCTATCAGCTTCTACAGATAGGTAATGCGATTGTAGAAGTAGGCGCGCACTGCCATCCCTGTTCTCGTATGGAAAAATCATTGGGGAAAGGGACTCTACTCGCGATGTATGGCAGAGGCGGCTATTGCGCAAAAGTGATTCAAGGCGGTGAACTTAAAATTGGCGATGAAGTTCGCGTAACACAACTTCAACGAGAGTTGTTTTAGACACCCGCAATAGATCATAAACCTCTTTTGATTCCTACACGTATACCTTTCAAATAATTGAGCGAGGCGTGTATGGCTCTATCAGCCGAAGATATCTCTAGAATCATTGAAATGGCATGGGAAGATCGCACCCCCTTTGAAGCCATCAAACATCAATATGACATGAATGAATCGGAAGTCATTCGATTCATGCGCCGTCAACTTAAACCTTCTAGCTTTCGTCATTGGCGCACGCGTGTCTCATCGCGCACCACGAAGCATTTGAAACTCCGTAACCCAGACATCTCTCGAGGGTATTGCTCCACACAGTACAAGCAACGCTAGTAATTAACAGGCAAAAAAATGCCCACGTTAAAGTGGGCAAGAACACGAGACAATTTACTCTGATAAGCAAACTCGTAATGAGTGAATCAATCAGCAACTATGCTGCATTCGAATCGGTTTGATCTGTAACGACCTTCTCAGAAGACTCTTCTTTTTTCTTATGCTTATCGACAGACTCAACTTTTTTCTGTTTTTCATATAAGAAGGTAAGTACTTCATGACGATAGTGGTTGTACTCAGGATTATCTGCCAACGCCAAACGATCACGAGGTCGATCTAGTTTCACATCTAAGATCTCGCCAATCGTTGCCGCTGGTCCGTTAGTCATCATCACAATGCGATCAGACAATAGAACAGCTTCGTCAACATCGTGCGTGATCATAATGACGGTGTTACCAAGCTCGGCATGAATCTCCATAAGAGAATCCTGTAAGTGAGCCCGTGTTAACGCATCGAGTGCACCGAAAGGTTCATCCATGAGCAATACTTTTGGCTCCATCGCCAAAGCGCGAGCGATACCAACACGTTGCTTCATACCACCGGAAATTTCAGAAGGTAATTTATCCAAGGCATGGGTCATGTGCACTAATTCAAGATTATGATGCACCCAGTCTTTCATCTCAGCCTTACTGCGGCCGTTACTTGTTTGTTTCACCGCTAGCTCAACATTTTTGTAAACGCTCAACCAAGGTAATAAAGAGTGGTTTTGGAATACAACTGCACGCTCTGGGCCTGGCTCATTCACTTCTTTGCCATCCAAAATAGCGCCGCCAGTTGTCGCTTGATGCAGGCCTGCAACAATGTTCAGTACCGTTGATTTACCACAACCTGAGTGACCAATAAGAGACACAAACTCGCCTTTCTCAATCTTTAAGTTTACGTCTTGTAAGGCTGTAAATGGCCCTTTAGGTGTAGGGAAATCAATACCAACGCCTGATAATTCTAAATGTCCTGTACTCATCTTAAATCCTCCTGCGCTTAACGTAATGTTGCGCTCTTATCCCAGCTCACTTGCTTTTGGATAACTAACATCAAACGGTCTAATAAAAATCCGATAATACCGATTGCCAACACTGCTACCATGATACGTGCGAGTGACGCTGAACTACCGTTCTGGAACTCGTCCCAAACAAACTTACCTAAGCCTGGGTTTTGAGCGAGCATCTCTGCAGCAATCAGTACCATCCAACCAATACCTAATGACAAACGAAGGCCCGTAAAAATCATTGGAATCGATGACGGCATAACAATTTTTATAACGTGATTGATTGGGTTCAAACGCAGAACCTTACTCACATTTATAAGATCTTTATCAATACTAGAAACACCCACTGCGGTATTGATCAGCGTTGGCCATAGGCAGCACAACGATACCGTGACAGCTGAAGTGATAAAGGATTTCGAAAACATTGGGTCGTTTGATACATACACAGCACTCACGACCATTGTTACCAATGGCAACCACGCAAGCGGTGACACCGGTTTAAATAACTGAATTAAAGGGTTAATCGCAGCATATGCCGATTTACTCAAACCACATAAAATCCCTAATGGCACGGCGATAATTGATGCGATAAAGAATCCGGTTGCAACCGTACCTAAGCTCGTCCAAATTTGCTGGAAGAACGTTGGTGCGCCTGTATAAGGGCGGATTTTAGGCACGTAGTCTGGATCTTTTGCCATACGCGCTTCATTGCGTTGTTCTTGTCGCTCATAAAAGGCTTCTGCCTTAGCAACCTCTGCCTGATGTTCATTCAATAGATTCTTTGATTGTTCCCATACTTGAACAGGGCCTGGGAATTGGCCTAGCGAGGTATCGATGTTTTGTGCTGCAGCGTTCCACAGACCTAAAAAACATACTAACCCAAGCAAGGGTAATGCGAGTGCAGTCGAGAGCTGCTTCAATTTTTCACCTACTTGGCTTAATCCACCAGTAGTAGGCATCACCGCTTGTTTAAACATATCTTTCTCCTTTATGCCTATAAAACTTGCCGAGTGCGAGGACTATGCACTCGGCAAATTAGGCTATGTGCTAACTTCGTTACGGCTTAAATTAAGTCTTTGCCTTTCAAACCTATTGGGAACTTCTGCAAGTACTCATTTGGTTTTGAACCATCGTAAACGTGGTCGTCAATGAAGTGTGTTTGAGGTGGCTTAAAGCCAGTTTCTGAATCGAATTCAGGGAAATCAGAAGCTTTCGCTTTACCTTCTTCGATCAATGCTTTCGCTGCTGTCGCGTAGATATCTGGACGATATACTTTCTTAGCCGTTTCCATGTACCAATCATCTGACTTATGCTCAGAGATCTGCCCCCAACGACGCATCTGTGTTAGATACCAAATTGCATCACTGTAGTAAGGATAAGTCGCGTTGTAACGGAAGAATACGTTGAAGTCAGGAATCTCACGCTTATCGCCTTTCTCGTACTCAAACGTACCCGTCATACTGTTTGCAATAACCTCGTAGTCAGCACCAACGTAGTTTGCTTGAGATAAGATTTTTACCGCTTCTGGACGGTTAGCGTTGTTGTTCTCATCCAACCACATTGCTGCGCGGATCATCGCTTTTACAACGCGAGCATGCGTATTTGGATATTTCTCTGCCCACTCGTTACTCACACCGAAAACTTTCTCTGGGTTGTTCTTCCAAATTTCGTAATCCGTTACAACTGGCACACCAATACCTTTAAATACTGCTTGCTGGTTCCACGGCTCGCCCACACAGTAACCATAAATAGTGCCGGCTTCCATCGTTGCTGGCATTTGTGGTGGTGGAGTAACCGAAAGCAATGCATCTGCATCAATCTGACCGCTGGTATCACCTTTATGTGGTGCGTAATAGCCAGGGTGAATACCACCAGCAGCTAACCAGTAACGTAACTCATAGTTGTGCGTCGATACTGGGAATACCATACCCATGTTAAATGGCTTACCTTCGCTCTGATATTTTTCAACAACAGGCTTTAGTGCGTCAGCTTTGATTGGGTGCACTGGCTTGCCACCTTCGTGAGGAATATTCGGCTTCATTTGTGACCAAATATCGTTTGATACGGTAATCGCATTACCATTCAAATCCATGCTGAAAGCAGTAATGATGTGCGCCTGCGTACCGAAACCAATCGTCGCACCAAGTGGCTGACCTGCCAACATATGAGCACCATCAAGCTGGCCGTCGATCACGCGGTCTAGCAATACTTTCCAGTTCGCCTGTGCTTCCAAGGTAACGTAAAGACCTTCGTCCTCGAAGTAACCTTTTTCATACGCAACAGCTAATGGAGCCATGTCCGTCAATTTAATGAAGCCAAATTTCAACTCTTCTTTTTCTGGCCATCCTAACTCTTGTGCTGTCACAGAAGTACTGATCATTGCACCTGCAGCAGCAACGGTGACTGACATCACCGCTAGCTTGGTTTTCAATGAACTCAAAAATCCTGTTTTTTTCATGCTCTACTCCGACTGTCTCCAGTTCTTTCGCCAAAAAAAAACCCGCACAGTCTTCCAGATCTTGAAAGACTGTGCGGGCATCATTGCCTGAGTATTGCCGCACCTTCGCAGCAACTCTCTAATTTTGGTTGTTCTCTGAGATTACGCCTTACGGGCAATCCGTAATCTATCTACTGCAAAACAAAGGCCAACTTTATAAAGCTATAAATTTCAATAACTTATGGCCACACCACTCTTGCCCCACCAACTACTTGCACCAGAGTAAGGAGCTAAAACAAAAACGCGCACCAAGTGTGCGCGCCTTTATCTTCAGCTTTTGATCACAAGTAGCTATCGGTAAATACCTTGTCCACCACAGCATATGCCGCTTCTCGATCAGTGATCTGGTTTGCTTTTAGCATTTTATTTACAAGCCATATCCCTTGCTCGCGCGTCGGCTTGTTAATATCGACTGCAGCATCACTAAATTGATTGTACGAAGGAACAACTCTCGGCGGTAAAAATCGATGCGTTAAACAGCTACCGATAAGAGAAGGCGCAATCACTTCAATTGGCGCATCTAAATAATTTGCTCTCGACATGAGACGTGCGGCTTCAAAACGATTTGGCGTTTTCTCTAAATACGAACAAGCTTGCGCCAAAGCAGTACACAAAGAACGAACCAGATCTGGATTATCAGACGCAAACTTCTTCGTTACACCCAAGACTTTTTCAGGCTGGTTTTCCCAGATATCGAAAGAGGTCAACGCAGTCAAACCGATCTCCGAACGCACAGCTTTTGCGTTCCATGGGCCACCAACACAAAAAGCGTCAATTTCTCCACTCTCGAGAAAATCGACCATATTGACCGGCGGCACGGTCAGCAAATCCACATCATCTAACTCAACCCCACCGTCACTTAACCAGTCCAGTAACTGATAGTGGTGACAGCTATAGGGAAAGACATCTGCAAATTTCAATTTGCTAAGACCCGCTTCTTTTCTTTGCGCAATAACAGGTAACAATAACTCTGCTGATAAAGGCAAAGGCAACTCTGACAAGCCCGATACCGCAAGGATCTCCTGATATAAACCTTCGGAAATCGTGATTGCATTCCCGTTTAAGCTCAACACAAAGGGAGCGATGACCTCGCAAGGCCGACAACCTAAACCTAAGCCACTCGCCAACGGCATAGGCGCAAGCATTTGCGCCGCATCGAGAACACCAGCATGCAGCTTGTCTCTGAGTGTCGCCCATGAATTTTGCTTTTGAAGCGTGACATCTAAGCCTTGTTCTTCAAAAAAACAGTATTCCTTGGCGACAATAAGTGGCGCCGAATCTGTCAAAGCAACAAATCCGAGCTTTAGTTTTTGTTTTTGTGTTGATCGCATGAATACACCTAAAAATTCATATTTTTCATAATCGAGATAATCGTTTTCGCGACATCTTCAAGTTTTTGCCCTGAATCCATGGCAGTTTTGCGCATGCTACTAAAAGCCTCTTGCTCAGAGAGACCTTTGGTCTCCATTAGCAAAAGTTTGGCTTGATCGATAAGCTTGCGCGCCTCTAACTCATTCTTGGTTTGAGTCAGCTCTTCTTTGAGACTTTGATATTCATTAAATCGGGCCACGGCCGCATCAAGAATAGGTCTTAACCGACTAGTATCGGTATCCCCCACCACGTACGCACTTACGCCAGATTTCACGGATTCATTGATTAGATCTTCGTCTTCTGCATCAGAAAACATCACAACAGGCTTGGGGTTATATGCTGAAATCATATTTAGACTTTCAAGCATATCCCTAGTAGGAGATTCGATATCAATCACAATGATATCTGGCTGCCAGGCATCTACTTCCTTCAGTAAGGTAGCGTTTGGCTGCGCCATATGACGAATTTTATATCGCGATTTTTCTAAGGCGGATACCACCTCACTAGCACGATCTAAGTCTTCGTCAATAAGTAGAATACTTAATTCTGAGGACATACCTTGGGACTCTTGTCACGGACAACTTACTCGCTACGAGTCTTGATGCTCGCTCACGTGCATAACAGGCAGCAAAAAATAGACCATGCATTAAATGCACGCTAAGTGCTTGATTTTTGGTGCGGTCAAACTTGTACACATACAATCGCGCACCAATACAGTGCAGCAAAGTTAGGCGGTCGCAACAGCAACAGCTTCTCTTTCCACTGGATAACGCAAGTTCACCACTTCACCAACAATCGTAATCGCAGGACCAGAGATTTTTTGATCTCGAACTTTCTCTGCGATATCAGAAAGCGTGGCTATGCAGATCTTTTGCATAGAGGTTGTCGCGTTTTCGATCACTGCCACAGGCAACGAAGCAGAAACCCCATGCTCAATAAGCCTCTGAGCAATTAAGTCGATTCGACGAAGCCCCATATAAAATACTAAGGTTTCTCCGTTTTTCGATTGCCCTGATACTCCTTCACTCAATGATGCCCAATTGGGTTCTGTCTCAGCACTTTTCATGTGTGCCGTCACAAACCGAACCGATTGTGCACAACTGCGATGTGTTAAGGGAATACCAGCATAAGAAGACGCGCCCGATGCGGCTGTGACTCCAGGAACAACACAAACTGGAACTCCAGATTGTTGAAGTACCTGACACTCCTCACCAACACGAGCAAAAATCGCGGGATCGCCGCCTTTTACTCGTACTACCTGTTTTCCTTCAAGTGCCAGTTTTAGCATCAACGCCGAAATACCCTCTTGAGACATGCTATGTTGGGCATAGCGCTTACCAACATAAATGCGTTGTACTTGTTTAGGAAACAGTGCCACCACCTCATCGGACACGAGTGCGTCGAACAGAATGACATCTGAATTTTGTAGCGCGCGATAAGCCTTAAGGGTGAGCAACTCTACATCACCTGGCCCCGCACCAATAATCGTTACACAACCTCGTTTAGAACGAGCTTGTATTTGAGTTTTAACCCGATTTATAAACCCTGTGTCCTTACTCTTTCCATCATTATTTGAAGAGCGCCTAAATAGAGCTAATAAATTTGTTGCAGCAGTAATCATGAAAACTCCTCTAAGGTAATGCGTTCACCTTCTGGAACAAGATTTTGCTTAAGAATTTGTTTGAGTTCAGACTTACACGACCCACAATTTGTGCCGCACTTTAATTGCGACCCCAAAGCTTCAACGCTATCACAGCCGTCATCTTGTATGGCTCGGATGATCTCTTTTTCACCCACCTTATAACAGCTGCAGACCATGCGACCTTGGGCATAGACGGAGTCTACTTCCGCATGCAGAAGTGCTTGGATTTGTTCTTCGCTCAAGACGCTACTATCAAGCATGCTTTCTAACCAAGCTCGCTCATATTCTTGCGCCTCTGAATGCGTGAATACGCCGTAAACTAATGATTGGTCGCGCGTCGCAAAACGATTCATTCCATTTTGATGCTGATAGGAATAACACTCACGCACATCTTGATAAACCGCATTCAGAGCTGAACCAAGCGTGGTGCTTTTTTCTTTGCACGCAAATCGGTAAATCATGCCGCCACGGACTTTTGCTTTCGACCACACATAAAACTGCGTATCTAGCCATTGAATCGGAAGCTCGTCTCGACTAAATAACTCGCCGTATTCAGCCATCTCGACCGGTGAAAGCGCAACAGCCGCATGTTTCAATTCTGGCTGCCCAGAAATGGGGTCTCTTGCATCTGTATATAGCTTTGCAATTGCCGATGATGAAGACCATGTTGTACCCCAATGAATGGGTGCAAATAACTCACCTCGACGTAATCCATCATCGATTACGACTGGTAACACGACCTGATCAGCGTCTGAATTCACGGCAGAAGTGACCGACACATAGGCACCCTGTTCAAGACTTAAATCTTTGGCATCTTCTGGGTGAATCGCTATATATGCGTTCGCAGTATGATGGCTCAATTGTGCGCTCACACCAGTACGTGTCATGGTGTGCCATTGGTCGCGCAATCTTCCAGAGTTCAACACAAACGGAAAGTCTTCACTAACTGCCTGCTCAGGAGGACGGAACTGCACCGCAATACAGTTTGCTTTTTGAGACAGAGTAAAGAACTTTCCGTTTTCAAATAATCGTTTAGTGCCCTTTGGGTTCTCGTCGTTTATGGGCCATTGAACAGGAGCTAGCTGATCGTATTCTTGCGACGATAAATCACACAAACCACTTAGATCTAAGTCCCGACTTCCGTTGTTTTTATATGCCGTCAATCCAGCATACTCATCGAAGACCTCATGCTGAGAAGCGAAATCAAATCCGTCAAAACCCATTGCAATTGCGACATCACAGATAATTCGCCAGTCATGCTTTGCCTCACCTAGAGGCGGCAAGAAAGCTCTTTGACGAGAAATCGTGCGCTCTGAATTCGTCACCGTGCCATCTTTTTCTGACCAGCTCGTCGCCGGCAACTTCACATCAGCAAAGGGTAAAGTATCGTTTGACGACACATAATCTGAGACAACAACGAAATCACATTTTTTCAGCGCGCTCTCTATTTGAAGCCTGTTTGGCATACTCACGACAGGATTTGTCGCCATCACCCAGACCGCTTTAACATCGCCTGATTCAATCTTTTGAAACAGATCTACAGCCTTATGCCCATGCGATTCAACAATCGTTGGGGATAACCAATATTCTTGTACTAGCGCGCGATGTTCTGCGTTATCAATATCCATATGTGCAGCCAGCAAGTTGGCCAAACCGCCTACTTCTCGACCGCCCATTGCATTTGGTTGACCGGTAATAGAGAAAGGTCCACACCCTTCTTTGCCGATTTTTCCACTCGCAAGATGACAATTGATAATACTCGCAGCTTTATCAACGCCAGCACTCGACTGATTCACGCCCATCGAGAAAAAGCTAATCACCTTATCTGTTTGCGCAAAGCTTGCGTAATACTCTTCTACATCTTGCTCAGGCAAATCACATAGCTGTGCGACCTTCTCAATAGTGAAAGACTGTGCGGCCTCTACTGCTTGCTCAACTCCTTCAACCGACTGATCAATATAAGCTTTATCAAGCCCATCATGCTCTGCCAGATAGGCGAGCAAACCGTTAAACAAGGCAACATCACTTCCTGCTTTCAGAGGGAGATGAAGATCTGCGACTTCACAACTTGCTGTGCGACGTGGATCGATAAATACAATTTTTAGATTTGGATTTATTTGTTTCGCACGCTCAACGCGTTGAAACAGAACAGGATGTGTCCAAGCCGCATTTGAGCCTATAAAAACGAGCAATTCCGTTTGCTCTAAATCCTCATAACTACACGGTACGACATCTGATCCAAATGCGCGTTTATGTGCAGCAACTGCTGAGGACATGCACAGACGAGAGTTCGTATCGATATTGGCAGACCCGATATAACCCTTCATCAACTTGTTTGCGACGTAATAATCTTCCGTTAGTAATTGCCCCGATACATACAGTGCAACGCTGTCTGGGCCATGCTCATCAATAATATCTTGAAAGCGCTGAGCCACTTCGTTGGTCGCAGCTTCCCAAGGAACCTGCTTCCCACTAACTTCAGGAAAAAGTAAGCGCCCACTATCTTCTAAGGTATCTAGTAAGCGACTTCCTTTAACGCACAGTCGACCAAAATTTGCTGGATGCTCAGGAGTGCCACTCAGCCCCAAAACTTCTGTCTCAGAAGCCTCCTCAGACTCAACATTTTGAATCTGGACATCGACACCACACCCCACGCCGCAGTAAGGGCAAGTCGTGCGCTGCAGTGCAACGTTTGACCCAACAGATTTAAACTGAATAAGCTCTGCGCTAGACACAATTAACTCGCTACACTTAACTGAACCATTTCATCAACGATACGTGCCGGAAACACGGAAACAGATTGCTCTGGATCATCAATACATTCGCCCGTTGTTAAACAGAAACGCTGCTTATATAAAGGTGAAGCAACCACATAACGCAGCGGAGTATCTTCACCCGAAACTGAACAAATCAAACCACGGTAAAGCACATTCGCCTTACCGATCGGGTCAAAGTTACTAATCGCGAGTACTTGTTCTTGTTCACCTTGCGTCAACTTAAACAACGCAACTTGCTCTCCATTTACTAAGGCACAAACACCAGAGTTATCGACAAGATCGTTTGTTTGGCAGATAGAAACCCAGTTTTCATTGCTAGACATCATTTTCTCTCTTATATCATTCGTTCTTAATTCGTTAGAGGCTTATGTATTAAGCCAAAGCATCTTCAGCAAGGACTTTATCCGTCGCAATCAGATCACCTGATTGTTTTTCTTGCTCTGTTGCTGGACGAATTTGATCTCTTTCTTGAACAAATACGATGTTAGGATCAGTCGCATCAGCCGCGTTTACGAACTGACGGAAGCGCTTACGCGACTCTTCATTTTCAACTGCCGTTTTCCACTCACACTGGTAGGTATCCACAACATGCTGCATCTGGGCTTCTAGCTCTGCGCAAATACCCAACGAGTCTTCAATAACCACTTGTTTTAGGTATTCAAGACCGCCTTCTAAGTTTTCCATCCATGTAGAAGTACGTTGCAAGCGATCTGCCGTTCTGACATAGAACATCAAGACGCGATCGATAAATTTGATCAGTGTTTCAGTATCGATATCAGTAGCGAATAAATCAGCATGACGAGGTTTCATACCGCCGTTACCGCACACGTATAAATTCCAACCTTTCTCGGTCGCAATAATGCCGATATCTTTGCTTTGCGCCTCTGCACACTCTCGCGTACAGCCTGAAACCGCCATTTTCATTTTGTGCGGTGCGCGCAAGCCTTTGTATCGGTTTTCAATATCAATCGCTGCGCCAACGGAATCTTGGACGCCATAACGACACCAAGTGCTTCCTACACATGACTTAACCGTACGTAGCGCTTTTGCGTACGCATGGCCGGTCTCGAAACCTGCAGCGATCAGCTCTTCCCAAATGAAAGGCAATTGCCCAACGCGCGCACCAAATAAATCAACACGCTGCCCGCCAGTGATTTTTGCGTATAGGTTGTATTTCTTAGCGACTTGCCCCAGAACAATCAGCTTGTCAGGTGTAATTTCACCACCAGCGATACGAGGTACAACCGAATAACTACCATCTTTTTGCATATTGCCAAGATAAGTGTCGTTGGTGTCTTGGAGTTTAACGTGCTCTTTTTGAAGCACGAAATCGTTCCATACTGACGCGAGAATTGAACCGACCGCAGGCTTACAGATTTCACAACCGATACCGCGACCATGTTTTTCAAGCAGCGCGTCAAAACTTTTGATTTCTTCGACTTTAATAATGTGGAAGAGCTCTTGGCGAGAATAAGCAAAGTGCTCACAAATATCTTTATTGACCTCTACGCCGCGTTTTTCTAGTTCGCTATCAACGACGTTTTTCAATAAGGCCGCACAACCACCACAACCGGTGCTTGCTTTAGTGCATGATTTCACCGAGCCAAGATCACAGTTGCCTGCATCCATTGCATCAACAATGTCGCCCTTAGAGACGTTGTGACAAGAACATACCGTCGCAGTCGCTGGTAAAGCATCAGCACCTAGCGCAGGCGCAGCATCGCTCGTAGAAGGAAGAATTAAACTTTCTGGTTTTTCAGGAAGGTCGATACCATTTAAAGCATACTGAAGAAGAGTATCGTAGTCTGAAGTGTCACCTATTAGCACCGCACCAATAAGTAGCTTTTTGTCTGCATCAACAACGATCTTCTTGTAAACACCTTCAGGTTGATTTTCATAGGTGTAACTCAAAGCACCTACTGTGCGAGCATGGGCGTCACCAATAGAGCCTACGTCGACTCCCATCAACTTGAGTTTGGTGCTCATATCTGCGCCCTCAAACTTCAAGTCACCTTCTGCAAGATGACTCGCAGCGACGCGCGCCATGGTATAGCCAGGGGCAACTAAACCAAAAATAAAGTTATTCCAAAGCGCACACTCACCAATCGCATAAATATTTGGGTCGGACGTTAGACAATTATCGTCGATCACGATGCCGCCACGGGGGCCAACATCGATGTCGAACTCTCGAGCTAAACCATCTTCTGGACGGATACCTGCCGAGAATAAAATCATATCTGTTTCTAGATCTGAGCCATCAGCAAACTTCATTTTATAGCGGCTAGTAACGCCAGATACGATTTCTTGCGTCGCTTTTTCGGTATGGACTTGCACGCCAAGCTCTTCAATTTTTGACTTCAGCAATTGACCGCCAACTTGGTCTACTTGAACCGCCATTAGCTGCGGAGCAAACTCAACAACGTGGGTTTCGAGACCTGCTTGCTTGAGAGCATTTGCCGCTTCAAGACCAAGCAGACCACCACCCACAACAACACCAACCTTGCTTTGTTTAGATGAGGCTTCAATTTGCTCTAGGTCTTCAATGGTTCGATACACCAAGCAATGCTCTTGATCATTACCAGGAATTGGAGGAACAAAAGGAAAGGAGCCCGTAGCAAGCACGAGTTTGTCGTAAGCATACACATCACCCGCTTCAGTCTTAACCGTCTTGGCTTGCTTATCAATATGAGAAACTTTTACATTCACACGAAAATTCACGCCTAGCTTTTCATAGTGCTCTGCGCTTGTAAGTGAAAGATCATCTGCTGTTTTGCCTGTAAAGTACTCCGACAAATGCACTCGGTCGTACGCCAACCTTGGCTCTGCAGAAAGAACTGTCACTTCGACGTTCATATCTTGTTCAAGTATCTGCTCAACAAAATGATGGCCTACCATTCCATTGCCGACTACCAATACTTTCATTGTTGATGCTTGCATAACTTCTTCTCCACCAAAAATTTTGGGGCAAAAAAAAACCCATGCCACCAGCATATTTGCTAGTTAGCATGGGCTTCTTTGCCGTCAGCACATTAAGTTCATTCTTAATATGCTGTCTCTGTTCTGTGTGAGTATGAACCGTCGTCATACCCCGCGCGGTTTTTAACACTGCTTTGCGATACGATTTCTAATACAAATTTAGTACCAACTTTATATCTCTATAAGATTCAGGCACTTACAAGGCTAGACTTATCAGTAGCTACCGAGCTTTATGCACCATAATAGTGCAGGCGCACCAAGGATTAGCTAGAAGAGATCGCGCCAGCTTGTTCAAGCCATCGCTGCAATCGATCTAATGGCAGGGGCTTACAGCCATAGTAACCTTGATAACGGTTACACGATAACTTCTCTAAGACTTTTAAAGTTTGTGCATCTTCGATGCCCTCTGCAATCAAATCGCAGCCTAAACCTTCCGCCATCGCAATCACGGTTTGTATGATCACTTTTGAGTTTTCATCATTCTTTATATCTTCGATCAAAGAGCGATCTAACTTGATTTCACTTGCAGGCAAACCTTTGAGATATGACAACGATGAATAACCCGCGCCAAAGTCATCAATTGAAATCTTGAACCCATGGGCTGCTAATTTATCCAGTGTCGCAATGCTAAACGCCGGATCATCCATCGCCGCAGTTTCGGTTAACTCCAAGTAAACCAATTCAGGTGATACATTCTCGGTCTTCAGCGTTTTAAGAAGTTGAGCGCCAAAATACTTAAACTTCAGATCACGCGCTGAAATATTAATCGACATGCTTCCGTCATAGCCTTGAGCTCGTAGCATTACTAAAGCACGTATCGCTTCTTGAAATACCCATAAGCTCAGCTCATTAATTACCCCAGTTTCTTCGGCCAGGGGAATAAATTGATCCGGAGGAACAAAACCATTCTCTAGATGAATCCAACGTACTAAAGCCTCGAGACCAATCACCTTCCCGCTACTAATTTCAAACTTCGGCTGAAACACTAAACTGAGCGCATCATCATTCAAGGCCTTACGTAAGTCTGTCATCAGGGTAAGCCGGCTCGAACTATAGATATCGTACTTCTCACTATAGATTCCCATGGAGCCTCGTTCGGAGCGATCCATCGCAATCAATCCATTTCGAATTAATTGTGCCGGCTCTGAGCCATGATTGGGATAAAGAGAGCAACCATATAATGGTGCTAGTTCAAACGTTAAGCCATCAAATTCAATCGGCGATGCGAGCTCGACTAAGAGATCATCAAACGGCTGACGGTTTTTTTCGAATTTATCTAAATCAATAAGTACACCGAATGTTTCATTCGCAATTTGAAACGCCGCGTCTGGGCCAACTCCTTGCATATGCTCAACACTAATTACTCCGAACATATCTCTGCACTTCTCGTTTAAAAACACCGCCATTTGCGCCAAAACCGTCTCAGAGCTGGCCAAGCCGAGCGTCCGCGTAATATCAGAGATGCGCGTCAAATGCACCATCGAGATCATCATTCTTCTATTGGGCGCAGCATCCATCTGCTCACGTAAGAGGTTCTCGAAATGATTTCGATTAAGCAGATTAGTGACTCGATCACGTGACATGGTTTGCGTTAACAAACTCTGTGTGTAATTTCGCTGTTGCTCGATATGAAGACTCTTTGATTGCGCAGATATTTTCTTTTCACGCTCGCGATACAAACGATCTGCAAGAGCCAAAGTCAAAATCAATGCCTCAAGTCCAGATCCAATCTGCATGGCGTACTCAGTCCAAAATGTATTTGGCAATGCGCCTGTAGTGCGGCCGCTTGTTATCGCAAAACCAACGGTCAAAGGAATCCAAGCAACCGTGAAATAAATACCTGAACGAAGCCCTTTATACCAAGCGATGGGACCTGCAAAAGCGAGGACGCTAAAAAGCAATAACGCACCCACAACCGAGATACGCACCGCAATGCTATAATCTGCGAATAAAATGATACAGAGGTGTATCAACTCCAGCGCTATCATCGCCTGAAGAAGCTTATCGAAGCGCGGACTAATCGACTTCATTCGCAAAAATAACTTTGCGAATAAAAGAGAAAAAATAGAGAGCAAGGGCATAGACGCCAAGAACAGGCGCCCATTTAGTTCGGGAAGATCATTTAGAAAATGTTGATGGATATATCCTCGACTACTCGCAAAGAATAACAAATAGCTTGCGATAGCCAGCGCATAATAAAGATACAATCGTTCGCCTAAGCGAAGAAAAACAGCGAGATTAATAATCGCAATAATCGTCAGAACGCCATAGTAAAAGAAATGAACCTTTTGCTCTTTCGAAGCTTGTTCAAAGTAATGCGTCTCTTCCCAAATCAACATAGGAACGGTCATCGAGCCTTTTGTTTTCACGCTCGTGTAGATTTCAATTTCTTCGTTGGGTTCTAACGAAAAACGAAAAAGAATACCTGGATCGTCGACTTGCCTGTGCGCAAAGTGTTTTCGATCACCAGTGGCCAGTCCAAGCTCGGTTCCATCTTGCTTACGCGCATTAAAGACAACATGATCAAGCTGAGCGTAATCGATCTCAAGAATAAAGTTGTTCGCCTTGTCAGCTCCATTTTTAACGCGTGTTTTAAACCAGAGTTGTGCATTGGTAAACCCAAAGCTTCTTTGCTCGCTGGCACCTTGGGTCCACTTATCTTCAGGTAGTTTTTGAATGTCTCGCAATTGCAGAGATAATTCTTGATCAATGAGGTAGGAGTAAGAGGCTGAAAGTGGTGACTGATACACACCTTCAAAGGTATTCAACGCTGCACTTTGCCCAGCAACAGAATAATTGCTTAAAACAAATAACAAGCAAAGCAAGACACTTCGCAAACGAAAAAAGGAATGACACACAAACACTAAACGAATTCTCTAGACTCTTATTCTCTTTAAAAGTCTAGATCAGAATAAAGCGATAGCGCACTTTTTGTACATTTTTTCTAAGCGCCTAGCAAAACCCCTTCTTTGAACGCTTTCGCACCAGCGATTTTGCCGATATGTGTTCCCTTTGCAGCAAAACGTTGGTTTGTTCTGGCAAAAAACTTACCGCTAACCGTCGCGCATGCAAGCGTTGCAGATTGGTCTACGGGACTAATAATTTCGGCGATCGCTTCACCTGCTTCAACCCAATCTCCCAGCTCTTTTAAAAACACGATAATACCTGTTGTTTGCGCATCAATTGAATCACAGCCAGCAAGAGGCGTTGATTCAAATTTCGCCTTTGGTTCAGAAGGTGTCGATTGGTCAATCACACCAACAGCGCATAACCACGCAAACAGATTCTGTGCATCTTGCTTAGCATACGTATGACTAACGTCTGCCTCACCACGGTATTCTATGGTGACGCCACAGCCAGCTAAAGGAATTGGGTAACGCGTGCCAAAAAGTTCCTGAAGTCGATACCACACGCCTGCTTGCGCCTCGTCAAAAGCAGAGCCGCCTGATCCTTCTGCGTGGAGCAGCGTTTCTACACCTAAATAACGCGATAAATGTTCGGCCTGTTCAAGGTAGGGTGTATCGGTATATAGATGCATTAATGCTTCGAAATCACAATGCATATCCAATACATAGTCGGCATCATGCGATAGCTTTAAAAGTATCGCGCGCTGCTCGTCTAACTCGCTTAACTGAGGCCTTTGTTCAAGCGCATCAGCGATGGCTTTTCGAATAGCTCGTTTATTAGCTTCTATATCTCGTGTTAACTGGGACTCTATATTCTCAGCGATCAACTCATAGAAATCGGGGTGGCTACGATTAAAGTTCAAGCCTGTGTTCAGATCGAATCGTCCCAAATGATCGTGCATCACATGTTGAGACAAACCAATTGCGTTGGCATATGGCACCAAGACAATCTCACCTTCGATCAATCCCTCTTTCTCAGCTTGATCGAGCAAGCTTCTGAGATGGTGCAGCACTAACATGGGAGGAATCTCATCCGCATGCAAACTGGCTTGAAGATAAATCTTTAGATCTCTACTTTTCTTCCCGTAATGCAGACTGACTAATTCTCTTTGTGTTCCAATCGTCTGTTGGCCCAGTGGGTATGTGTTGAATTGCATAAAGAATCCTTTAAGACGAAAGTATGATTGCTTGCATCGCCATTATGTTTTTTATGTCACCTAAATACATTGAATCACGCATCATGATGGCTTTTATAAAATGTTTATTGCTTGCTGTTATAGCTCAAATAACAACAACGCACGCATCAGAAGTTACCCTAGTTCATTATGACCTAAAGGATGGTCTCGCACCTTATTTTTGGAAAAATAACAACGGTGATCATATCGGCATCATTCCAGATATCGTCGCGCGAATGAAACCCTATAAACTTCGATTCACGGAAATCCCACGCAAGCGATTAGATGATGCATTGCTTTCTGGGCAAATCGATTTTGCGTTAATGCATCCTGACTATACGGAAATTGATGATAAGTTAAATTTCATACCTACCTATTTCTCACAAACCAAAGTTCTCTACCAGCGACTTAGCGACACCACAACACCGAAACATTTAAGTGAGATTCAGAACACAACAATATGCGCACGACTTGGCTACAAAAATCCTGTGATCGAGCTCGTCTCCGAAGAGCAAAATATTCGAATCGTACAATCGCCCGACAATGAAACTATGGTGCGAATGCTCAAAAAAAATCGTTGTGATTACTTAGTCGGCTCAACACACGTCATCGACTTTACCTTGATGAAAACGCACGAAAAAGGCATCGCAAAAACCAAAGTTCGTCTAGCAGAAAAACCATTTTTCTTCGCACTCCCTCAAAACAAGGTCGATACAATTAAAGAAGTAAAAATGCATTTAGAGGAGCTAAAACGCACTGGAGAGCTGGATCGAATTGTTGCGAACTATACGGGTAGCTAAGTAACTATGCGATCCACTGTGAAATGTATGAATGGTAAAAAGGGATACCAAAAATAACGTTCAGAGGGAAGGTCAAGCCTAGTGATAACAGCATGGCTAAGCCAATATCCGCATCGGGAATAGCGCTTCGAATTGCTGCCGGCGCAGCAATATAGGAAGCACTAGCGACTAAAGTCGCAAGAATAAGAACTGAGCCTTCAGGCAGCCCCAAAGCTATACCAGCGCCTGCGCCAATCGCAGCAAATGCAAGCGGTGTGACGCATGCGAAGATAACCAGTTTCCATTGTTTGTATGGGAAGGGACGGAGTGTTTCAGCCGCGGTAAGTCCCATTTCTAACATGAAGATAGCCAAGATTGCTTTGAAGCCTCCTGTCAATAACTCGGTGACCGACGCACCTTGCACTGGCCCGTACATCCAGCCAATCAGAACACCACCAACGAGCAATACAACACCTCGGTTCGTCAATGTTTCATGCCAAATAGCGCGATGAGAAACGCCTTCAACTTGCTTCTCCGAATTGAAAAAACGATAAATGGCGAGGGCAACAATAATCGCTGGAAGCTCTAACATAACCAGATAAAGCGTCGTTTGCGCACCAAACTCAATGTTATTGGACTCTACATACGTCAGCACAACCGCAAAGGTACCGGCACTAACCGAACCATAGTGAGCTGCAATACTGCTGGCGTTGGCGAGAGATACGCCACAGACAAAACGTAAGATAGGAAGGATTAATAAAGGGCAAATCGCTCCAACTAAGGCGACGGTTAACATCTCCCATATCAAGTTAGTCGAAACACTGCCAAATAAGGCCATACCACCCTTCAATCCGATGGTAAGCATTAATAGTAAACTCAGGGTATCGTAGGCTTCTTTTGGAATACTCAAATCAGATTTGAGAAGCCCAGCAACTAGGCCGAGCAAAAAAAACATGACAACGATATCAGGCATAGTAAGTCTTTCGCACAGAACAGTAGCCAAACGGCTATGGAAATCAGAAGAGACAACAAACGCAAGCGCGTTTTTATTGGTCAGCCTTTTGTTGCCGCGAGACTATTGTAAAAGTATTTGTTAGATTCTCGTAGCATATAAAACAGCTATATTTCTGAGACCCTCTAAGAATATCCCTCTAAAATGCCTCAATTTTTTCGAATCCAACTGAATAGTTTTATTCGCCGTGTCGAAAATGCGCAGGATCTTAAATGCCTGATAAAAGACCAAGGTGTAACATTAACGCGTAGAGGACGATCTCGAAATTGGACAATCAAACTCAATACAGAGCAGTCCATCAACTTACAAAAGAGTATTGAATCAGCGAAACAAGAAAGCTGGCTATGGGTTGCAAATCTGCTTAAGAAGCAGCGACCAGAATTAAATTTGAGAGACCTAAAAACGCTTGCCAAAGAACATTGGCCAATCAGCGTTAATCAACTCATGAGGCTCACAGACTGTACGAGCGCACAAGCTAGGCTAGTTATTGACGAAATTGAATGGTCAGAATAGCAAGTACTTACTTATTGCATAAACGAGAAAAACCTGAAGTTTTTGCAGCTCTTACCAACTGGCCGACCGAGGTTGCACTGGCATAACTCACAATCACTTTGTTATCCATCAAATTAACCCGAAACGTTTGCGACATATACGTCAAACCTAATTCATAGGGTAAATTAGACTCGTACCAACCCGTAGTGTTGTTATTAAACCAATTAAACAAGGCATCATACTCAGGCGTGCCGCGGCCAACTTTCTTCCCACAAAACTCGAACTCTGGAGGCATCTTGGTCGTAAAATTAACGGTCCCGCTGGCATTCACTGGACTACTAAACACTACAAGAAGCAACGAAAGGATGAATAAGTATTTTAATGGCATCGGTATATTCTCTTTTTATTCGTGACGGTCACCGCGGAGCTATTGTCCGATAAAAACAGAAAGACGAATATGTCGCGAATCACGATTAGGAATGTTGAACGGATTTCTGCAAAAAACGGGCGCTACATAAAGCGAACGCTTTACTGTAGACCCATTGCTTTTTTAGCAATTTGGGCTTTTATAAAAGTATGACGATTCATTGCATCCACGCCGAGATTTCTGATCAAACGTACTATAGGGTCTGTCGCACCAAACAATCTTTTAAACCCTTCCATACCCAGCATCATTGAAAAGTTTTCGCTCTTACGCGCTCGCTCATAGCGTTTCAATAATATGGGACTTGAAAGCTCATACCCTTTTTTCTTGGCATCTTCTGCAATACTGATCAGTGCCTGCACATCATCCAAGCCGAGGTTCAAGCCTTGGCCAGCTAAAGGATGAATACTATGCGCAGCATCACCCATCAAAATGGCTTGATCCGCAACATAGCTCTTTGCATGACGTTGGCGTAGAGGAAATTTAAATCGCTTAGATACTGACTTAACCGCGCCTAGCTCACCTTCTATTTGTGCGGCCAACTGACGTTTAAACTCGACTTCAGGCAATGAAAAAATATGCGCAGCTTTATTTGTATCAATCGACCACACGATGGAACAAAACGAAGCATCAGATGAAGCCCCTTCTGTACTTGAGTTATTTAAGGGCAAAAAAGCTACAGGGCCACTCTCGGCAAAACGCTGACGCGCCTTCATACCGTGAGGCATTTCCATTTCGACAGTGCAAACGATAGCTTCTTGATCATAATCCCATTCGCGCGTCGCCAAATTCAGCTGTTTACGAATACTAGAATTAGCACCATCAGCGCCAATAAGTAGATTCGTATACACAGATGATTGATCAGAAAAACTTAATTGATAGGCGCGAGCTTGCTCGCCCTCGCGAGAGATCAAGGCGCATGATGTAATGTCTTTCTCGAAGAAAGTATGCACATTGTTTTGCTCGCCAATGGCTCTCATACAAGCTGCCAGCAATACATGATTCTCGATAATGTATCCAAGCGCCTGGGCCTGATATTCAGCCGAATCAAAATGGATACGACCGCCGCCTAGTTCCTCCCAAACCTCCATAGTTTGGTAAGGTTGCACAAGTGATGAAGGAAGATGCTCCCAAACACCACAACGATGAAAAAAAGCGACATTTGCAGGCGTCAAGGCACTGACTCTAGCCGAGTAGTCGTTTACAGAGTAGCGCTTCATATCGACGGCTACATCAGGTTGTGATTGTCGATCAATCAAAGCCACACGATAGCCTTGTTGACCTAGGCATAGTGCAGCGCTTGCACCAACAATCCCCGCTCCCACAATAGCGAGGTCAAATGATTGATCGTTTAAGGACGTTTGCTCAGACATAAATTATCGAATTCTCTCAAGCGCGTTCTAAATCAAATGTCTGAGCTCGCCCCATTGCATGCTTTGCAAACTCTGACTTTAGTTGCGATAAGCCATTCAGAGTCACTAAACCAGCACTACGAGCTAGCGCTGGGATGTGTGACTCTGGGGAAAACACATCAATCAGTTGATCACTAAAGCTCACAATTTTACGCTGTTCAGGCTGATGCTGCTGCGCGATATTTTGTAAGACAGAATAACTCCAATACGCATCTCGACTAGATTGCCTCAGACCTTCAATCACGCCAGCAACACCGCGAAGAGCTAAATTAAACCCTTGCCCAGCTACGGGGTGCAAGCTATGCGCGGCATTCCCGACCACTACAAAGCGAGAACGAACCGGCTCCTTAGCCTGCTTCAAAGTCAAAGGGTACGAAACCCGTTTACTCACATTAAGAATTCGTCCTAGACGATCTCCAAACAAACGCGCAACTTTGTCCGCAAAATCACGCTCATTTAATTTCATAGCGGCTTCTGCATCTTGCTCAGATAAGGTCCATACCAAAGCACTCGTATCGATTGTGAGGGGTAAAAGCGCTGAAGGACCTGTTCGAGCAAAGCGCTCGAAAGCAACACCTTCATTTGGTAATTCCGTCTCTACGTTTGCAACAATGGCAAATTGCTCATAAGACTTGATTTGGTACTCTATTCCCAAGCCCTGAGCTGTCGGGGAGTTGGCACCATCCGCGGCGATGACGAGCTTAGCTTTTAACTCCTGTGCGCCACCATTGTCACGAGCAACGATTAATTGAGCGTGCGTATCGTGCATGACAACCTGCGAAACATTGGCTCCATCAAGAACATCTACCTTGCTATCTAATAACTGCGAAGATAAGTACTGACCAAAGGCCATGTTTGGAACGACATAGCCAAGGGCATCAAGCTGCAAATCTGTTTTGGCAATTCGAGTTGTTCCCATTCGCCCCTGCTCGGAGACATGAACCGTATTAATTGGATTTGCTTGTACTGAATCTGCATCCCATAGATCGAGATCTTTCAATATTTCGATGCTACCTAATGACAAAGCTGTGGAGCGACTATCGAAACTATTATGTACAGTTTGAGGCTGAGCGTTAGCCTTAATAGGGAACTTCTCAAGAAGCAGCACGCTGAAGCCAGAATGAGCCAAACCAATTGAAAGAGGAATGCCAACCATACCTCCACCAATCACGGCGATATCATATTCGGTTCGTAAGTGATCAGCTTGAGCTTGCATTACTATTCTGCCATTAACGCTTCGATTTCTTGGATCGTCTTTGGTACGCCGTTCGTCAAAACGTCGTAACCTGAAGAGGTAACAACAACGTCATCCTCTATTCGTACCCCAATACCATGGTATTTCGATGGTACATTCTCACTGCCCGGAGCGATGTATATGCCTGGTTCAACTGTCATCACCATTCCTGGTTCTAACACTCGCCATTCGCCGCCGCTTTTGTATTCACCTACATCGTGAACATCGATACCTAGCCAGTGACCTGTGCGGTGCATGTAGAATTTTTTATACGTCTCATTCTCGATATTGTCTTCACGAGAACCTTCAAGCAACCCAAGTTTGATCAAGCCATCAACAATAACCTCAACGGCGGCTTCATGTGGATGATTCCAGTGATTATCTGGCTTCACTTGAGCAATCGCGGCTTCTTGGGCATCTAAAACAATTTGATAAATCTCTGTCTGCTCTTTGCTGAACTTTCCGTTTACGGGAAAAGTACGCGTAATATCCGATGCATAACAATCGAGTTCACAGCCAGCATCAATCAGAACT
>NZ_LWGF01000844.1:0-1465 GCF_001635355.1 Oleiphilus sp. HI0125 | reverse complement strand
CACCTACTTCATTTGCTGAACTATCAGCATGCACAAGACGCACTTCATTTTTTGGAATAGAGACACCATAGCCGCGGCTCACAACGCCAACACGATACCCGCGTTGCTCAAAGTCGCGCACCAACAAACTCACCAGCGGAGACTTACCCGTGCCACCCGCCGTTAAATTACCTACAACAATCACTGGAACCTTAGATTTAGGAGGTGAACTTGAAAGCAGTCCAGATATTCGAATGACAAGCCAATAAAGAATCGAAAAAGGCGCAAGCAGATAAATCCAAAGCTTGTTTGAGTACCAAGCTTTGGTAATCACTTGCTCAATATTAGAGTGGTCGTTCACGCTTATCGCCTAATCCCTTGAGCTTAGTGATCGTCAGAAAGTGCCATGTTATAGAGTTTTGCGTATTCCCCATCTTTCTCTAACAACTCAGCATGCGCACCTTGCTCAACAATATGCCCTTCGTCCATCACGACGATAATATCTGCATTTTCAATCGTTGAGAGACGATGTGCGATAACTAAAGTAGTGCGCCCTTTCATAAGCTCATCCAACTCACGCTGAATCACTTTTTCTGATTCGTTATCGAGTGCAGACGTCGCTTCATCGAGAATCAATAAAGGCGCATCTTTTAAAAGGGCGCGAGCGATCGCCAAACGTTGACGTTGGCCGCCAGAGAGAGAGACGCCATTGTCGCCAATCTCAGTATCAAAACCGTTTTCTTTATCGTTGATAAATTCAAGCGCGTTAGCTTTCTCCGCGACTGAAGCCAGTGTCTCAGCATCGGCGCCATTTAGAGTGCCGTAGGCGATATTATTGGCGATCGTGTCATTAAATAATGTCACATGTTGCGTCACGAGCGAGATTTGGTCACGCAAAGAACGCAACGTGAAATCCGTAAGAGGAACACCATCGAGCTCGATGGAACCAGAGCTTGGTTCATAAAAGCGTGGTAACAAGTTTGCGACGGTAGACTTACCACTACCTGAGCGACCGACCAAGGCAACTGTCTGACCCGGTGCTACGCGCAGATTAAAGCCTTTGAGTACATCATTATCGCTTGTCGGATAACGAAAACGGACATCCTTAAAAACTAGCTCGCCTTGAACTTTCTCAAGAGTGCGCTCACCTTCATCTTTCTCAGGCTCGGAATCCATGATAGTAAACAAGTCACGCGACGCAGCGAGACCACGCTGAATTTTCTCATTCACTTGAGTCAACTGACGAATCGGCTTAGCCATAGTGGATGCCGCTGTGATGATCACGACAAATTGCGCAGCAGTCATATCACCAATGACATCGGGAGCAAGTGCCAACCAAATTAAAATCGCAATAGATAAAGCGACTAAAAGCTGGATAACCGGTGTGCTGATCATCTTGGTAAATTCAAGCTTTAGGCTCTGTATTAGGTTGTACTCACTCGAGCCTTGAAAGCGCTCTTGCTCATACTTCTCGCCACCAAATATT
>NZ_LWGF01000843.1:0-1060 GCF_001635355.1 Oleiphilus sp. HI0125 | reverse complement strand
ACCGTGATTTAGCACAGAAAGTTGTCGACAATTTACGCCTACCTCTTGGTAACGCTAAAGTCACTAAATTCAGCGACGGCGAAGTAGCTGTTGAGATTAACGAAAACGTTCGCGGTAAAGACGTTTTTATCATCCAACCAACCTGCAACCCAACCAACGACAACCTTATGGAACTCGTGGTCATGACCGACGCATTACGTCGCGCATCTGCAGGCCGTATTACAGCGGTTGTTCCCTACTTCGGCTATGCACGACAAGATCGTCGTGTGCGTTCAATGCGTGTACCGATTACAGCAAAAGTTGTGGCTGACATGATCACTGGCGCAGGCATCGACCGCGTATTGACTGTTGATCTGCACGCTGATCAGATTCAAGGCTTCTTTGATATTCCGGTAGACAACATTTACGCAACACCTATTCTGGTCGACGATATCATGACGCGCTTTAAAGAAGACTTTATCGTTGTCAGCCCAGACGTTGGCGGTGTTGTTCGCGCACGCGCAATGGCTAAGCGCGTTGGCGATGTAGATTTAGCAATTATTGACAAACGTCGCCCTCAAGCGAACGTTTCTCAAGTGATGCACATTATTGGCGATGTAAAAGGTAAAACATGCTTACTCATCGACGACATTGTTGATACAGCGGGCACGCTATGCAAAGCCGCCGAAGCATTGAAAGAGAATGGCGCAAAAGCAGTTTACGCTTACATTACCCACCCAGTTCTGTCGGGCCCAGCCATTAAAAACATCGAAAACAGCACATTGGACGAATTGATTGTCACAGACACCATCCCATTAAGTGACAACGCTGCAAAATGTGGTAAGATTCGCCCCCTTACGATTTCTGGCCTCATTGCTGAGTCGATTCGACGCATCAGCAATGAAGAGTCAATTAGCGCACTCTTCGATTAAACGAAGCAGCGCGTTAGAAAAATTTGCCTACTCCCTTCAGGGGCGTAGGCAAACTATCGAAAAGCACATAAGTGCTTTTTTTCGTTTTAAAATGCGTGTTATGAGTCTGGTCGCGGACTTGTTTCAACGCTTATTGAGGAATCAATAAT
>NZ_LWGF01000842.1:0-2430 GCF_001635355.1 Oleiphilus sp. HI0125 | reverse complement strand
CAAAATCAGTCATTCCGGCCAACGAGCCGGAATCTGCCCGTCATCCTGAACTTGACAAGGTGAATTGCGAAGCGAGAGAGGGTGGCCTGGGCCATTCAGGACCTATGTCAAACTTAGAGAGTAATAAAAAGTCATATCGTGACCTAATAACTCACGTCCAAGACCGCCCCGGTCACGACCTCCGTTACGCAATCGACGCAAGTAAAATCGAATGCGAACTTGGCTGGAAGCCCAAACAAACTTTCGAGATAGGGCTACGCCAAACCGTGGAATGGTATTTATCTAACAATGAGTGGGTGAAACACGTACAGGACCGTTCTTACCAACGCGAGCGCCTTGGTGTGACTTTAGGTAGTGAAACATCTCAATTTGAAAAACAAGGAACGCAAGCATGAAGGGTATTGTATTGGCCGGCGGCACAGGAACGCGCCTTCACCCAATCACCTTGGGTGTTTCTAAACAGCTCTTACCGATCTACGACAAGCCGATGATCTATTACCCCTTATCGGTACTTATGCTCGCCGGAATTCGTGAGATTCTAATTATCTCCACACCTGAAGATTTGCCCCAGTACGAACGTTTACTCGGTGACGGCTCGCAGTTTGGCATTTCGCTTGAATACGCAGTACAAGAAAACCCAGAAGGTCTTGCACAGGCCTTTCTCATTGGGGACGAATTTATCGGACAAGACTCTGTATGCTTGGTCTTGGGCGATAACGTGTTTTATGGTCCAAACTTTACACCAAAACTAATCGACGCTGTGAAAAGAGCCGAGCAACAAAACGTCGCAACCGTGTTTGGTTATCAAGTTAAAGACCCAGAGCGTTTTGGTGTAGTTGAGTTTGATGCAAATAAAAACGCAATCAGCATTGAAGAGAAACCTACAAAGCCAAAATCAAAACACGCCGTCACCGGTTTGTATTTTTACGATAGCAATGTTGTGAACATTGCCAGAGCGGTTGAGCCAAGTTCGCGTGGCGAGCTTGAAATTACCTGTGTAAACAATGCCTATCTTGAACAGAGTCAACTCTTTGTCGAAACGCTTGGTCGTGGCTTTGCCTGGCTTGATACTGGTACGCATGAAAGTATGCTCGAAGCATCACAATTTGTTGAAACAGTTGAAAAACGTCAGGGCTTTAAAATTGCCTGTCTGGAAGAAATCGCTCTGCAAAACGGCTGGCTAACTACACAAGCCATCGTCAATAAAGTAGAGCAGATGGGTAAAGGGCAGTACAGCGCTTACCTCAAAGAGCTATTAGCGGAAGCATGAGGTTTAAAGCAAAAGAATGATCCCTGTTGCAAAACCTTATTTACCTAGCCGTGAAAAAGTCGATAGTTATATCGACTCTATTTATCATACACACTGGTTGACCAATAATGGCCCGCTTGTTCAAAAGCTCACTCAGCGTTTGGCAGATCATTTAGGGCTTGATGCAAATTGTCTGGTGCTAGTAGCAAACGGCTCCCTCGCATTACATCTAGCCTACAAAGCATTAGAGCTAAAAGGTGATGTTTTAACAACGCCGTTTAGCTTTATCGCAACAGCAAGCACCCTCAAATGGGAAGGTTTAAATCCGGTGTTTGTAGATATCGATAAAGATACCTGGAACATCGATCCAAACCCTATGGAGCAAAGTATTACCCCAGATACATCAGCTATTGTACCCGTGCATGTATTCGGTAACCCTTGTGATGTAGAGGCCATCCAGTTGATTGCTGATAAGCACAATCTCAAAACCGTGTACGATGCCTCTCATTGCTTTGGCGCAACGCTCAATGGCGAATCGGTTTTAAAACAAGGTGATGCAAGCACCATAAGTTTTCATGCGACTAAGCTTTTTCATACTGTTGAGGGTGGTGCGGTTATCACCAAAACAAAAGAGCTGGCTGACAAAATCCGTACAAAAATTAACTTCGGTATTGATGGGCCCGATTCGATCGGCATGCTTGGTACCAACGCCAAAATGAGTGAGTTTCATGCCGCAGTTGGTTTGGCAGTGTTGGATGATATTGAGCGGATTCAAACTCAGCGGCAGGATATTTGGGAGCAGTATGCAGAAGCGCTAGCGCCTAAATATCAACTTCAAAAACGCCATCCAGCAGCGAACAATAATTACGCGTACTTTCCGATATTGTTAAAAGATGAACAAGTAGTAATCGATGTGGTTGCTAAATTAGCAGAAAGCGGCGTTCAAGCCCGGAGGTATTTTTATCCATCGCTGAACAGTTTGGTTATGTTTGAGGATGGTTGTGAAGCTAGTGTTTCTAGCGATATTGCTTCGCGGATTGTATGTTTGCCGATCTGGCCAGAGCTTCAATCAGCTGAGGTTAAAGAAGTTTATAAGTTAGTTGTTGGAGTAGTTGGTTCATGAAAGTGGCCATAATGCAGCCGTATTTTTACCCTTATATTGGTTACTTTCAATTGATGAA
>NZ_LWGF01000841.1:0-1102 GCF_001635355.1 Oleiphilus sp. HI0125 | reverse complement strand
GCTTACTTGACCTATGGAGAGGGCTACCACAACTACCATCATTGTTTTCAAACAGATTATCGCAATGGCATCCGCTGGTGGCATTACGACCCAACTAAATGGTTCATATTTACCCTGAGTAAATTGGGTTTAGCGAGCAACTTAAAACGCTGTGACGAACATAAGGTCGCCAAAGCAAAAGCAGAAATGGCGATGAAAAATCTTAATGAGAAACTGCGTTTTCATGCCGATGCCGAAGAGATTAAAGCGAAGTTGCAAGCAAAGTTTGATGAACTAGTTGAAGTGATGCATCAAACCAAAATCGCACGACTTGAATGGCTTGAAGCTAAGAAGTGTGAAGTGCGCGAAGCCTACGAGAAGTCTGAAGCGATGAAGCGATATCAAGAACTTAAAGACGCGATGCAACAGCAACGTGATGAGTGGAAGTTACTTCTCGCACAATATGCGTAAACGCTCAGTTATTTTAGTCAAAGATGTACAAGGGAAAAATTGATCATGCTTATTTTGCGTAAACGCATTCGGTCTCTATGCCTATGCTTCGTTGCCTTGTTTGTATTGAGTGCGTGCAGTAATGATGAATCTACTTCTGCGAATACCTTACCAGAAGGTGCAGAGTTGGAGCGTGATTATTCTCCTAGTATGGGGCCTGCTGATGCGCCAGTGACGATCGTTGAATTTTTAGATCCCGCGTGTGAAGCCTGCCGAGCATTCTATCCATATGTAAAAGAAATTATGAAGCGCCATCCGCAAGACGTGCGTTTAGTGCTTCGTTATGCACCGTTCCATCAGGGTTCGGATACGGTAGTACGAATGCTGGAAGCTGCGAGTCAACAAAATGTATACGTTCCAGTTCTAGAGGCGCTATTGATACAACAACAAGAATGGGCATCACACCATGCACCTAATCTAGATCGCGCGTGGGAAATTGCTGCTGCCGCGGGGCTAAATATCGAGAAAACAAAAGCGATCATCGATTCGTCGGAAATGAATGCATTGATCGTGCAAGAGGGTAAAGATCTTCGCGCGTTCAAAGTAGATAAAACGCCAACCTTTTATGTAAATGGTCTCGCGCTTGAAAAGCACAGTCCAGATCATCTGTATC